>QNAP01000040.1 GCA_003641795.1 Thermotogae bacterium
GGTAGATACAAGACGAAAGCACTTTTGACAGTGGTGGGGATCAGATCGTTTCCTACATTGCACTGGAAAAGGATAAAAACGACGAACATATTGGAGAGGGTGAGCAAAGAACTGAAAAGACGCAGCAGAGTAGCAGGAGCATTTCCAAATGAAAGATCGTTGATAAGGCTCGCAGTTGCGATGCTGATAGACATGAACGAAGAACGGTTAATGGGAAGAAGGTACCTTGATATGGAGGAAAGCAACTTATGATGGGATACAGGGACTTTTTACAGCGATTTCTTGACACAGTCGGGTGTCAAAACTATGCTCCCTTGCTCGTATTCCTGACTCACTACTTCGGAAAACACTTTTGCCCCTTCTGTGTCCAACGGCAAGTGTCCTAACTCGTCCATTATCAGTAGATCAAGTGATTTGTGGAATTTAATGATTCTCCCTAGATGTCTTTCTGCAAAGGCTTTCTTCGGTCTTTCTACTAACGTTATTGCGTTAACGAAGTATGTCTTCTTCCCTCTGGGACCTTTGGACATATTTCAAAATAAAGGCGCCCCGTGTGTGGGCGCCTTTTTCTCGTCCAAGAATCGTCCAAAAAACTCAGAGCATCTTTAACACGAGATCTATGGTGTCTACAACACGACAGCTGTAACCATATTCGTTGTCGTACCAAGAAAAGACCTTGGCAGCTTCGCCCATGACTTTGGTGAGAGTGGAGTCGAAGATACCGGAGTATGACGACCCAACGACATCTCCGCTCACGATGGGATCTTCGTTGTATCCAATTATCCCCTTGAGTTTTCCTTCACTGGCTTCCTTCATGACAGCGTTTATTTCTTGTGCGGTGGCTGGTTTCTCCAGTACCACCGTCAAGTCGGTTATAGATCCATCGGAAACGGGTACTCTGAGTGCCATGCCATCGAGCTTCCCCTTCATCTCGGGCACTACGAGTGCCACCGCCTTGGCCGCACCGGTAGTTGTCGGTATTGTGTTTATGGCAGCAGCTCTGGCTCTTCGCAGATCCTTGTGTGGGAGGTCGAGTATGCGTTGATCGTTGGTGTAAGCATGAACGGTGGCCAGCAGTCCACTCTTTATACCGAACTTCTCGTGGAGTACCTTTACAATAGGAGCAATGGAATTGGTGGTACAAGAAGCGCAGGAGATGATTTGGTGTTCCGCTTTCAACTGGTCTTCGTTACAACCGATGACTACAGTTATGTCTTCACCTTTAGCTGGAGCCGTAATGATCACCTTTTTCGCACCAGCTTCCAGGTGCTTGGCGGCCTTTTCCCTCTCACGAAAGACCCCGCTCGATTCGATGACAACGTCCACTCCCAGATCCTTCCACGGCAGATTAACTGGGTCTCTTTCTGAGTACACTGGTATCGCTCTTCCGTCCACAACCAACTTTCCGTCCTCTACAGAGACTGCTCCTGCAAACTTCCCATGGACAGAGTCGTACTTCAAGAGCGCTGCCAACGTCTTGGCATCTGTTATGTCGTTGATGGCCACTACTTCGTAGTTCTCGGGGTTTCTTCTGTGGATTTCTCTGAAGACAATCCTTCCAATCCTTCCAAATCCGTTGATCGCAACTTTATAAGCCACGTTCAGCACCTCCTTGTCACATTAAATTCCCGGCAAATTGGGTGAGAACTTACTTTGAAGCTCCTCGTACGCTTCTTCTCTGGATTTAGTGACTTCTCCCATTGCCTGATTCACGCCGGCAATTATGAGGTCCCTCAGCGTTTCCCAGTCGTTTGTTAGATCCTCATCTAAGAGCTCAATTCCCTTCAGCTCGTACGTCAAGGTAGCGGTCAACTTCAACACGCCACCACCTACGGTGACCTCAACAGTTCGGTCGCTAAAGCTTTCTTCCAGAGCTTGCCGTTTCTCCTCCAATTCTAACAGCATTTGTTGGGCTTTTGCAAGCTGCAGATTCATCTGCGGCTGATTCTTTTTCTGGCCGCCTCCCCAACTTTTGCCTCCGAATCCTTTGATTTTCTTAGCCAATATCCTCACCGCCCGTTGGTTTTTTCTATTCTAACCCGATCTGGAAAGAGCCGAAGGAGTTTTTCTGCGAGTTCCCTCTCCTCCTCACTGAGTTCTTCCAGCTGGTGCCGATTAACAGAGGAATTTTCTCGTTCTTTTTTATCCGAAATTTGCTCGTCAACCTCAACTGACACCTCTATTGGGCCTTCAGAAAATTTTGCGAAAGCCAGTTTCACTTCGTCCTGCCTTTTGCGTAGGATCTCCAAATTGAAGGGGTGATCCTTTCGTACTTTTATGGTAGCTTCTCCATCACTCACATCTACCCTCGCCATACTAAGCGCGATGTAAAGCGACATGTCTCCTTCTTCACGTAAATACCTCAGGACCTTTTCCACCAGCCCGGATTCTCGCGTTTCGGCTACCGCCTCATCCTGCACTTCGCCTTTCGACGTTTCCCTCGCTTCTTTCAGAGGAGGGGCAGGCTTTTCCTCTTTCACCTTCTCCGAAATACTGGATCGGCGTGCTGCT
Source organism: Thermotogae bacterium (assembly GCA_003641795.1). Taxonomy (GTDB): domain Bacteria; phylum Thermotogota; class Thermotogae; order UBA12178; family UBA12178; genus UBA12178. Next base: position 2,512 of record QNAP01000040.1, read on the forward strand.
TGACAGCGGAGTAAAGACTCCGCTTCGAAAAGCGATCTTTTCTCATTTGCGTACTTGAGCTGGCGGCTGAGGTTCCAGGCAAACCTTCCAACATCGAGGAAGCGCACATCCAAGGTGAATTTGTAGCGTTCGAGACATCTTTCAAGAATACTTTCAAGAAAGGTTTCGAAGTTTTGTCCAGAACTCTCAATTTTCTCTGCTATCTCCACCACCCTGTCCGTGTCTCCACCTAAAAGAGCGTCAACATAACCATCCATGACTTCTTCGGGTACCAGTCCCAACGCGTCTCTCACTTCACGCGCGTCGAGTACTTCTCCACCGTAGGCAACACTTTGCTCGAGGAGAGATATGGCATCTCTCAAACTCCCTTTTGCAAGCTTTGCAAGAAGCTCGAGTGCCGATTCTGTTACCTTGAAGTTCTCAGCTGCACATATTTCCTTGAGTCTCGCAGAGATAGCACTTTCTGGCAGATTCCTGAACGCGAAAATCTGGCACCTCGATAACACCGTGGCCGGTACTCGTTCGATGTTCGTCGTCGCCAGCACAAACAACACATTCGGTGGAGGCTCTTCAAGTGTCTTGAGCAGGGCGTTGAACGCCTCCCGAGTCAACATGTGGAACTCGTCCACGATGTACACCTTCGTTTTTCCCTGCACGGGAACGTAAGAAGCTTGATCACGAATCCGGCGTATTTCGTCTATACCTCTGTTGCTGGCGGCATCCACTTCTATTACATCCAAAAATGTGCCACTATCCACACTGTGGCATACTTCACAATCATTGCAGGGTTCCCCAGAATTGGTATTGGGACAGTTGACCGCTTTTGCCAATATACGAGCTACCGAGGTTTTTCCCGTTCCCCTCGGTCCGGAAAAGACATAGGCATGCACGACTTTGCCTTGTTCAACTGCCCTGCGCAGAGTTTCAACAACGCCTCTCTGTCCAACAACTTCAGAAAAACGCTTCGGTCTGTACTTGCGATAAAGTACCTCCATTTCAATCAACCAATATCTCCTTGATGGACTTCATTACGTCCTTTGTGAGCTTTTCTTTGACCTCCACGGCCTTCAGATTTTCATGCAACTGTTCCACTCTGCTGACACCAAGAATAACACTGCTCACGTGTGGGTTCTTCAAACACCAAGCCAACGCCAGCTGTGCAAGACTAACACCGAGCTGACCTGCTATTCCTTTAAGCTTTCTCACCTTTTCGAGATTTTCACGAGAAAAAAGACCAGCTTCTTCGAGATGTTTCTTCAAATCTTCGAATCGGCTGAGTCGACTCCCCTCGGGAATGCCTTCTAGGTACTTGCCGGTGAGAAGTCCCGATGCCAAGGGACTCCACGTTGTGAGGCCCATTCCGTATTTTTCGTAAATCGGCTGATATTCCTTCTCCACGCGCTCACGCACGAACATGTTGTACTGTGGCTGTTCCACAATGGGGTGCACACATCCGAGTTGGTCACAAGCTTGATGTGCTGCTTCTAATTGCTCAGCACTCCACTCCGAAGTTCCCCAGTAGAGTGCGTATCCGTTTCTGACAAGATAATCCATGGCGAGAACAGTTTCCTCTATGGGAGTTTCTGGGTCAGGTCTGTGGCAGTAAAGAATATCCACATAATCCATCTGAAGTCTCTTCAAAGAAGCCCAAGTGCCTTCTAAAAGATGCTTTCTTGAAAGTCCGTGCCTGTTGGGGCCCTCGCCCCCCCAAAAGATCTTCGTGGATACCACGATATCTTCCCGTCTGTATTCCTTGAGTATCTCGCCAAGCATCGATTCTGCCACACCCCGCGTGTATGCCTCGGCGGTGTCGAAAAAATTGATACCATTTTCAAAAGCTTCTTTGACGCACTCTCTGGCGTTGTCCAGCGAGAGTTGATTCGCGAAAGTAAGCCAAGAACCCAAGGAAAGCTCACTGATCCGTACACCCCATTTTCCAACTTTGCGATATTCCATTTTCATACCTCCAATTGACGATCCTCTTGTTATCTTATTATACATTACGTGAAAGATTCAGAAACAACGCAGTCACGGTGCCCATTAACGCTATCACACCCCAGATGAGTTCAATCGCGTGCCATCCCGCTTCTTCGATGATGGGAGAGAGCGCGATGATGGCAGTACCGCCAGCGGCGTAGGAGACAAAGTCTAGTGCTCCTGCCACCGTAGAAGCCATACCTTTGTTCCCGAAAGACAAGGGCACGGATCCCAACAAAACGGTGTTGGCTCCATACATGGTGGCCAAAGATACCCCCAAGAGTCCTCCACCGATGAGTAAATTTCCTCCTTTTTCCACACTCAATCCCACCAACGAGATGGTGCTCAAAAGGAAGAAAACGATCAATTGAGAAGAATCTCGAAGGTTGGCTTTTTTCTCAAGTATCCCAACTGTCGATATTCCAACAAATGCTATCAACTGGATGAGAACACTGGAGCTGGCAATCAAGTTCGGACTGGCGCTGTAAACATCGCGAAGTAAAACAGGAATCCACAGCATTAAGGCGTTTCTGAGGATCCCTTGAAATACCGTCAGACCGATGAGGAGATGAAATCGAAGATCTTTGAAAACAACACGAATCTCATCTTTGACGTGTGTGTGAGAAACCTCGAGCGGTTTTGAAACAGTTCTAAGGCGTTTCACGAGCGTGAGAGCGGGTACGACCGCCGCTGATGGTAGCCAGAAGGCCAACCTCCAAGAAGAGAAGCGCAACAACCATCCTATTCCACCCCAGCTTGCTATGTATCCTGCTATCATGGAAGTGGATATCTTGGATGCTGTGCGCCCGCGTGCTTCCTGTGGAGTGACATGACTCAGAACTCTCATGATTGGCCCCCAGAGCATGGAAAGTGCAAATGCGTTTACGGACCACGCTCCCAGGATCTGAAAATATTCCCTTACGGATCCCGTTACCAGGTTGAGAACTGCAGAAAGGGTCAATCCAGCGCCCACCATTTTGGAAGAGTCGAGCTTGTCGCCAAGTCTGCCGTTAATGAGCTGCCCGAATGCATACACCCAGTAGAAAACGCTACCGATCATCGCTGCTTGGACGTAATCGACGACACCTTCTTCGATCATCTCAGGCAGAGCGATAGAAAAGTTACTACGACACAAGTACGCTGTAAAGTAGGTAAACCAGCAGACCCAAAAGATCTCTGAAGGTCGTTTCAATCTCCGAGGAGCCATTTTACAGTGCGCAGTGCCAGTTCTGCATCGTCGTACATGATCCAGCCGTTGTGCAAGGGCTTGCCCGTGGGACTCGTTCCGTCGTCAAAAGGTGAGCTATCGCCGATGGCCGCGAACCTTCCGGATCCGTACGTACCATATACTACGTAAGGTCTTCCCAAAGCTTTTACCGCGATCGAAACGTTCGTAGCCACAGGTGTTATAGTGCTACCGTTCCACACTCCCACAGCTTCCACACTTTCAGTCAAAGGAGAAGGCACAATTTCCCTCGTGGGGGCCACGACCAGATCGTTGCCGTCGAATCGGAATCCTAGACTTTCGACGAAGGTGTTGAATATTTTAACGGCATCCCATCCGTTGCCGTTCCTGTCTGCACCACCGTGATCTGCTATCAAGAAGAGGCCACCTCCCGACTTCACGAATGCCAGGAGATTTTCGATCTCCTCTTGACGAAACGGTTCGTTGGGTTCAGGAACCACCACGACGTCGTATTGGGATAAGAGTAGCGGATCGACGAAGGGTGATACGTTTCTATCTACTGTGTATCCCCTCTCTTTCAAAGCGTCGGCGAAATCCGAGTACCCACCATCTATCGTCCAATCAGCGTTGCCGGCACGTTGTCCGTGTGCGTCATCGAAGAGCACCCTCGGCGCGCGTTGACGTGTGAAGTCGAACTTCAACATCAGCGTCATGTTCCCCCGAAGGTCTCTGACACCCCTTAAAAAGACCGTACCGGCATCTACGCTTTCAAAAGCTACCAGACGTACAACCCTACCAGTGGGAGAAACCTCCGCGCTTCGTAGCTTTATACTCTTGAGAACGACCGTTCGATTCGGCTGCACACTGGTTGCCATCACCGACTCGTTCAGGTAAAGATCTACCGTGTTGGTTCCGCTCACATTTACCCAGAGTATGCGAGGCGGCTCGATGTCCGTCGTTTCGACATCCGTCGGCCATCTGGGCCATAGCTCGTGTTGCCACTCGTACTGTCCAAGAACTCCGGTTACTGTCGCGATCAATCCTACCTTGGCACCAGAGAGGTCGATTCCTGTGTTCTCGCGGATGTAGACCATGCCTTTTCCGCTGCCGTCGTCGATGTAGTATTTCGGCGGATCTATTTCCACGATCTTTCCAGAGACCCAAACTAGCAGTCCCTCCAGGTTCTCCTCGTTGATCTCGCCAGTGAAAATCTTCAGAGCTTGGGGAACATCTGCTTCACTGAGTTTCTTTACTTGATTGGAGGTGTTGATGGTTATCTCCCTATTTTTTCTGTGCGTATACATGCTGCCGTCTATCTCCACCAGATCTCCCAACTGGATGTCGAGCTTACTCAAATCTACGCCTCTTGCGTAAACCGCCACACCGGCGGTTTCGTCCTGAATGTAAAGCATGTTTACACCGAAGGGACCAGGAGGCACGGTGACAACACCTTGGATTTTCACACGGGTGAAATCAGGGAGGGATCGTGCTTGAGCGATGGTGATCGTGTCCGAGGTTCTGGGAAATTTCATGGAAGCCGGCAATCCTATTCGTTCAGGGTATTTCCACATGCCCAACGCGTGGCTGGAAGCGTAATCTTCGGCACTGGTGAAGACTTGCATGTAGTCATCCCTGAATGGAAAATAGGTGTACGCTCTGCCGTATCCATTGAGTATCAATGCCAAATTGAGGAGCACCCACCGATTCTCTGCTTTGAACCATACGTAGGCGAGAAGACGACCGTATTTGTCTCTATGCTCGAAGTCGTAGGTGAGCCATACGAAGCCACCCGGTTTCAACAAGGATGAAGTGAAATCCGAAGCTTCCTTGCCGAAGTACTCCACGGGTTTTTCAGGATGTACCGTTTCAGGCGTGTCAACACCTATCAAGCGGACGGTTTCTGGAACGTTCGCGAGTTTCACCATTATCGTGTCTCCATCGATGGACTTCAATACGGTCGCAGTCGAGGGAATTTCTGGAGTGAGTTGCTCGAACCACTCTTGAAAATACAAAAATTGCACGTCGTTGTGTTCCAACATCACAGGAGTTAGGGGAAAAACTGTGGACACCAACAGCAGGAAAACGATCGCAACGAAAATCGATCGTTGTTTCATGCCCATACCTCCCTTTAACCTCCAAGGTTCCATATTGTAGGTTGAAACGCTTTTGGTTACACCATCGCGTTTACAACTATATCACGACCAGAAAATCGTCCATCCCATTTCTATAAAAAGCAAAGAGACGAATCATTCGAACATCGATGATACAATCGCATTGAAGTAATCCTGCGTTCGCAAAGGTCAAAAGCACAAACCTTGTAAACTACAGTTATGCCCGAGACCAAAGCGCATCGAGAACCCTGTTCAAGAAAGGAGAGGTTCGGTGAACATTGAAGAGCTGAGAGAAATCGTCGAGATTCCGGGAATCTCTGGGTTTGAAGACCAAGTGAAGGAGTGGATCGTTTCTAAGATCGATCTGCCGTATCGTGTCGATCCAATAGGTAACCTTGCTTACACCATTGGTGAAGGTGAAAAAGAAATAGTCTTTATGGCCCATATGGATGAGATAGGGCTGGTAGTCACAGGAATCAACGCGGATGGAACACTTAACTTTCGAAAAGTGGGAGGTGTAGATGACAAGGTCTTATGGGGAAGTCACTTAATCGTTGTGACTCCTTCGAGAAAGCTGGAAGGAATAATCGGTCCCTTGCCACCACACCTGAGTCGTCAGGGTGTTCAAACATCCACAGCGGAGCGAATGGTTATCGATATTGGCGCAGAATCCGCTCAAGAAGCTGAGGAGCTTGGAGTGAGACCCATCACTTTCGCCGTTTTCAAAAAGCAGTTCTCCGTGTTGAATGGAAGATTAGTAGCCTCAAGGGCCTTGGATGATCGTTTCGGTTGTCTGGCTCTGGTGGAACTGCTGCGAGAGCTGAAGATCGACCCACCAAAGAGGAAAGTGACTGTGGTCTTTTCGGTACAGGAAGAAATCGGGCTAAAAGGAGCGAAAGCCTACGCTGCCCGAAACGAATTGCCGGATGTGGTCTACGCCGTCGATTCTTTCGCTTGCTGCTCACAACTGACAGGGGAGGTAAAGCTGGGAGGAGGACCCGTTCTCAGGGTTTTTGACAACAGTGCCATCGCCTCTTGGAATGAAGTGAAACACATAACCACCTTGGCAGACAACTTGGGCATACCATTGCAGATGGGAGTGACTGGCGGAGGAACCGATGGGTCAATCTTTGTGGAGCGCGGTTCTCTTATGGTCCCCATCACGCTTGCAGTCAGATACCTTCACTCGACCGTGGAAACGATAAGCATGGACGACTACGACAACCTTGTGAAGTTGTTGAAAGGTATTGCATACGAGGAAGAATGAGAAGATAACAAATAGATAGGGGTGAGAGTATGGACTTGTTTTCTTTAGAAGGAAAGGTAGCGATCGTCACAGGTTCCAGTCGTGGATTGGGGCAAGCCATTGCCGTAGGTTTGGCGAGAGCTGGGGCCAACGTGGTTGGTGTGGCTCGAAGTTCCCAAAAGGAAACGAAGAAACTCGTGGAAGAAACAGGAGGAGAGTTTTTCCCCATGGCCTTCGATCTTAGGAATTTCGACAGCCTCCACGAAATCGTGAAATTGGCGAAGCAACGATTTGGAAGCGTGGACATCCTTATCAACAACGCAGGTACCACCTTAAGAAAACCTGCTTTGGAGTTTACACCAAAGGATTGGGATCAGGTTTTAGATGTGAATCTGAAGTCGGTTTTCTTTCTCTCGCAAGCATTTGCGCGGGAGCTGGTGGCAAACAACAAAGGCGGGAAGATCGTCAACATAGCTTCGATGCAATCTTTCCAAGGAGGGATTCTGATCACACCTTACACCGCTTCCAAACACGGGGTGCTTGGGTTGACCAAAGTGCTGGCAAACGAATGGGCGAAATACGGCATAAACGTGAATGCCATAGCGCCCGGTTATATGGAGACAGAAATGACAGCACCTCTGCGCGAAGATCCTGTCAGAAATCGCGAGATCCTTTCTCGAATTCCTGCGGGGAGATGGGGTAAACCTGAAGATCTTATAGGTGCTGTCGTCTTTCTTGCCAGCGAGGCTTCTGATTATATCAACGGAAGTGTCGTGGTGGTGGACGGCGGCTGGTTGTCAAGATGATAAACGATCCGGACCCCGTTTTTTCCATCTTGCAAAGCGCCATCTCTGTTATCCGTACCAGATCTTCAACACCGAGACTCCCCGGTGTCCTATCTACGACAGGCTTTTTGATATCTTGTAGCACGTTTCGCTCATATCTTCCACTTCATCTTTCGCGACACCGAGTTCGCTCAGCTTCTCGTCCAAAAGGTTACCCACTCTAATAGTCATCCCTGGTTCGCTTTCGCCATGTTTCACGTTCTTTCTTGACTTCCTTCAAACCCTACTGTTACCAACAACGCCTTCACTAGCGTCCGAGTTGCCTTCTTGATGGTTAGGCATCAAAGCCTCTTTTAGCCCATCGACTCAGCAATATCCAGGTAAACGGAAGAAGGTCATTTCAAAGTTATCTTTATCGGAGTAGGATTAGCAATATTATCACTTACCGGACACCTGGATTTGATTGTCTCCAACCATTTCTTCAGTGTCTCCTCATCAGCATCGGTATTAGGCTTAATCTCAACCCTGATCTCCTTGTAACCAGCTCTCTCATCCGTATCTTTTCCAGAAAACTTGGCAGGATTCAGATCACCTTCCAGTTCAAGTTCAATTCCTCTGAGGCTGAAGCCCATCTCTTTAGCCACAATGTGCCCAACAACATTCAAACAACCGGCAAGTGCCGCTAACAAATACTCTACCGGATTGGCACCATCATTGGTTCCTTCGAGGCCCTCCGGTTCATCGATAATCATCTCAAACCCTCTTGCCTCGACTACAGTCTTTGTTGGGTTTTCACTCCAAGCTTTTACTCCAAATTTTAATGCTGGCATAACCTGACCATTCCTTTCGCTTATAATTAAATTTCTTCCTAACATTTTAATATTTTCACCGCTTTGTCCATACTTACTTTCTACCATTTTTTATCTTCTCCCCCCTCGTTTTTCCGCTCCAACCTTTCGTATCTGTCCGCGAGCCTCGAGATGATGTCGCAAAGCTCTTGAAATCGATCTAAGGCTTCATTTAAAAATCTATGTCCGATCGCCGTTATTCTGTACACA
>QNAP01000041.1 GCA_003641795.1 Thermotogae bacterium
ACTCCACGGGTATCCCTCCTGATTAGAGTTTTGACTTCATGTACTCGATTCATTATACGTCTTCACCATAACTTGTTGTAAACTTGTCGTGTGGATTGAAGGAGGTGAAGATCATGGAAATTCAGCTCGATGCCATGATGAACAGCTTGATCACTTATTGGTGGTTAACCCTTCCCTTAGCGGCTTTTCTCCTTTTTGGTCATAAAATGGCCCCGAGAGTGATAATAACAGCTTTTGGTTTCTACGTGGGCTTGACAGTTGTGGTACCCATTCTCCGAGATCTCGAGGCTTACAACAACCTGGTCCAAGAGAGACCCGGTCTTGAAGCCGGAATAAGCTTGATAGTGGGAGTAGCCGTCGCTGCGTTGTTGTATACCGTCTATGCGACGGCGATAGCGGTGCTGGGTTTTCTGGGTGGGGGTCTCCTCGGTCTGGGTGTTTGGTACGCACTCGGAATCATGGTGCCCGACCTAATCGAAGGCATCCCCATTTCTCCCAATTACGTACGTTTGATCTTTTTTGGAGTATTCGGCGCTTTAGGCGCGGTAATAGCAGCCACCAGGAGGGAATCAGTTTCTTCCGCACTTGCCATGGTAGCGGGTGCCGGAGGAATTGCCTTCTTGATAGTGGGTGCTGTACAGCTCAAACTGCTTAATCAAGAAAGGATAGAAATGACGCCTTTCTACAACTTTTTGTTGTTGGCGATCTTCGTGGCGCTGGTTTTGATGGTTTACACGATTTTTGACAGAAAGAAAGGGAACGTAAGGAGGAAGAGTGAAGCATGAGATTTAAAGTGGTGTGGCTGTTCATAGTTTCTTCTCTGTTTTTGCCTTCGATAGTGGAAGCTGGAATCTATTTCGGCAACCTTCACGCACACACGGCTTATTCTGATGGTCAAGGTGATCCGGCACAGGCGTTTCAACACGCACGCAATATCGCTGGATTGGACTTTCAAGCAGTAACTGATCACGCTTACTATTTCGTTCAGCCGCTTGCCGATGGTTCGGACAAATTCACCAAAACGCGAGAATACGCTGAGGATTTCACCGAACCAGGTGTGTTCGTAGCCATCGCCGGATTTGAATGGACCGGGACTGGATATGGACACATCAACATTTACAACACGAAGGGATGGATCAGCAGGGATCAAGCCGATCTGTTCCGTCTTTACGAATGGATCGTAAAACATAAAGCCCTGGCACAGTTCAACCATCCTGTGAGGGAGTTTGGCGATAATTTTAGAGAGTTCCTCTACTTTCCCGAGGTCGACAAGTACATCAATCTCATCGAAGTTGGAAACGGTAACTGGGCTGCCGGAGATATCATATCTGAGGAAATGGAAGCGGCGTATCGTGATGCTTTGAGGAAAGGATGGCATGTTGGTGCGACAGCCAATCAGGACAATCACAAACCCAACTGGGGAAGTGCCAACGACGCCCGAACGGCGGTGATAGCGGAAAACCTTTCATACGACTCCATCATGGAAGCCCTGAAAAGACGACATGTTTACGCCACCGAAGATAAGAATGCTCGAGTTTTCCTCTTTGCAGGTAGTGCCATGATGGGAGACATACTCTACGATGCCACGCGTGTGACACTCCACATGTCCTTTGAAGATATTGGAGATCCAGTGTCTTGCGCAACACTGGTAACGTCCCACAGAGAGATCCCGGTCCCCGTTTCCGGTGATAGCTGGGATTATTCCACAGATGTCAGAGTGGAATACAATTACGAGTGGGTATATCTGAGAATAAAGCAAAAAGATGGTGACAATGTCGTCACGTCTCCCATATGGTTTCAAAGTAGCTCGAAACACTATGCCCTGAACCCTTCGATCTTTCCCACAAGACCCACTCAAGGGGAGAAGTTCGTTCTCAGGTTCGATTTGGTGAACTGGAGCGAGCAAGCCGAATTTGTGAATCTCTCCGTCTGTTTGTCTGGCAACCCAATCTTCGACCAAACCTTCGAACTTCAACCGATCTCGCGTCTTTCCACAAATATCGAACTCTCCGCAGAAGAAGAAGGCCCCCTTCAGGTATATGTGGATGGAGAACTCGCGTGGGAAGGATATCTGCATCTGACACAGTTCTCCGCCATACTGGACACCACGCACGAGAACGGATACGAATTTGAAAATTCTGAACTCCTTCTGTGGCTTGAATCTGTTGGTGGACGTGTGGAAGTCTTGAGAGGAAGAATGCGTGCCAATTCTCTAAAAGGGAAGCGGTTGCTGATTCTGCCGCTTCCTGAAAGTGGTGGAATTGCTCCGATAATTAAGAAACTGAACACGAAAGAGATAGGGATCATAGTCGATCACGTAAGCAAAGGTGGCCTTCTAATATTGGTTTCTGCAAAGGAGCCTATAGAATCGGATGTGGTGGATACCTACAACACTCTGTTGAAACGACTGGGCTTTGAAGCCACCTTTTCCAATGATGGAACGAAGATATTGGAAGATGGAGAGGAAAAGAAACTCGTTAGTCTTTCATTCGGCCAGGGTTACGTTCTGGTCGGATCCCATGATTTTGTGCTTCACCCAGAAGCAGAACTTGAAGAGCTTCTCACGGAGCTTTTAGGAGTGAATTTCGTCGATGACGAAGAGTGAATGGGGGAACCATGAGAAGAATAGAGCACAGTGACAGGTTCGGTCTTCCACACAAAACGCAGGAGTCCTACCAAAATCGAGGAGGTAGCGGGATGATCTGGCTTACGGGGTTGAGTGGTGAAACGTTCGTTTTGAATGCCGAGTTGATCGAGATGATCGAAGCGCGTCCAGACACGACCATAACCCTTGTCAATGGGAGGAAATATATCGTACGTGAAAGCATCGAAGATGTGATTCAGAAAGTGTTAGAATACAAACGAAAGATCTTCGAGAAAGTTTCGGGGGTGTGATGGATGGATATTTCAACCCTGTTGGGACTCGTCCTCGTTGTCTTCGTTGTCATATTTGGAGTGGGTAGTTTTCAGGATTTAATGCGCGACTTTGTCCAGTTTTCGTCCATCATGATTACCGTCGTGGGTACGATAGCGGCGGTGATGATAGCTCACCCTAAGGCGCGCTCTTTTGCCTTAATCAACATAGCTTTGAGCACCTTGAAGGAACCCAAGATAGATATGATTGGCACCTTGAGAACCCTTGTGAGTTTTGCAGAGAAGGCTCGACGAGAAGGACTCCTTTCGTTGGAGAGTAACGTGGAAGAAATAGAAGACGAGTTCTTGAAAAAAGGGCTTCAGTTGGTGATCGACGGAACCGATCCCGATCTCCTCAAAAACATGATGGAAGTGGAGTTGGAACTGATGGAAGAGGACTTTCGAGGACGCAGAGCTGTTATGGACTCAGTGGGCGCTTTTGCACCAGCCTTTGGGCTTATCGGGACGTTAATTGGACTCATACAGATGTTGAAGGCGTTGAACAACCCGGATATGCTGGGCCCAGCCATGGCCAAATCGCTGTTGACAACCCTTTACGGTAGTATGATTGCCAACGCTGTGGCGCTACCCATGGGAGAGAAGATCGCTGGAAGGGCTTCAAAGGTCCTGATGCAAAAGAGAATGATACTGGAGGGGCTGCTTTCAATCCAAGCTGGGGATAACCCGAGACTCGTAGAGGAAAAGCTCAAATCTTTCCTCAGCGAAAACGAAAAAGCCACCTATGCAGCTTCGACAGCCGTTGAGGAGGCGGCGTGATTGGCGAAAAAATGTAAGTGCGAAGAAAAGCACGCTGGCTCTCCTGCATGGATGACAACTTATGGAGACATGGTGACACAGCTTCTCGTTTTCTTCGTAGCGATGCTTTCAATGGCTACCATCAGTCCAGGAAAATTTCAGCAGATGGCAGTGGGAATACAGTTGGCGCTCACTGGCCAACCTCCAAGTGTGCTTTTAGGAGGAAGGTCGATCCAAGAAGAACCTTTGATCACTCAAAACCCTGGTGTGAAAAGAGAGATCCTGCGAGTCATGCAAGACGAGCGTTACAAGGGGAAGATAACCGTCCAGGTCGAGGATAGGGGCACACGTATCATTCTGCAGAATCTCGTTTTCTTCAAGGAAGGGAGCGCTGTTTTGACGAAGGAAGCCAAAGAACTGCTCGCAGTCATAGGGAGTATCATTATTGAGCACACAACAAACATTTTGGAAATTTACGGTTATACGGATGACAGACCACTACCTCCTGAATCAGTTTATCCTTCCAACTGGCATCTTGGAGCTGCGAGAGCGGCAAGTGTGGCTCGATTTTTTGCAGAGGAATTGAAGCAGCGTCGTTCTATCGAACGACTTGCCGAAGTCAAGCTGGGCACTTTTGATCCTGATTACTTTTACAATCCAGATCGTTTCTATCCAATTGGTGTGGGAGACAGGGAGATTTTGAAAAAAATAAGTGTTCTCGATGCGGAAATGGATGCTTCGAAAAATCTTTTGAAACGCAAACTTGAAAACGATGAGATCAGTGAAGAAGAATTCCAACAGGAAGTGAATAAACTCGAAGTGGGAAGGAACGAACGTTTACGGGAGTTGCGCGACAGTTTCCGTCGGATAGACATCTTGATCGTCAACGAGCGAGTGAGGTGAAAGGATGCCTAACGAAGAAGGCGAAAAAACGGAACGCTCCGGTCCCGGTTTTCTGACGATGATACTGGTAGCTGCTGCGGTGGCTGCTGGTTTGAGTTTTGGTGTCAGTTTCTTACTCATCAAAGTTATGGGCACCAACACGCAACCTTCCCAGACTCAGCAAGCGCAACAAACTCAGCCTGCATATATCAAAGCTCTTTTCATCCCTGAAGGAAGCAACGAGATGTTCATGTTGAAAGGTGGAAAAGACGTGGCTGTCGTAGATGGGCTCTCCTTCATAGTGGGCAGTGATGAATGCAGGGCGGCTATTGCCAACGCAAAGTCGGAGATAATGGATTCCTTGGAAACGCTCTTCTTGAGTAAAGAAAAGACTGAACTCACTACGGTGGCTGGTAGGGAATTGCTCAAAAAACAGATTAAGGACATGATCAACGAGATCACAGCGTTCGTTGGAGAAAGAGAAAAATTCGGAGTGTTGAAAGTTGCCCTACGCCTCAAGGCTATTTCCAGGGTGGAGTGAGGAGGCGAAAGCATGGCTGATATCCTCAGCCAAGAAGAAATAGATGCCCTCCTTAACGCCCTGAGCTCGGGCGAGCTGTCGGTAGAGGAGATCAAGGAGGAAGAAGAGGGAAAAAAGATAAAGGAGTACGATTTTCGAAGACCGAGCAAATTTTCCAAAGAACAGATACGCGTCTTCGACATGGTACACGAAAACTTTGCTCGATCTCTTTCGAACTACCTCTCTGGTAAGCTCAGAACTTTCGTGAATGTGAACATAGCCAGCGTTGATCAGATCACCTTTGGAGAGTTTTTGCGATCGGTGCCTTCTCCATCTTTTATTGTTGTTTTCTCGGCCTCGGAATTGCATGGGAACACCATACTGGAAATCAACCCGGAAATCGTTTATACCATTGTCGACAGATTGTTGGGTGGGCCGGGAACATCTGGCCGACTCAATCGTTCTCCCACTGATATTGAGATGAGTGTCATGAAGAAAGAGGTTAATGTGATTCTCAATCTGCTGAGCGGTGCCTGGGAACATATATTCTCTTTCACTCCCACCGTAGAGAGCATAGAAACAAACGCACAGTTCGTACAGATAGCACCACAGAGTGAGATGTCTCTGCTGGTCACACTCTTCGTTTCTGTGGGTAATGTTGAGGCTTTCATGAACGTGTGTTGGCTCTCATCGACTCTCGAACCTTTTGCGGAAAGACTCTCCACACAAGCATGGTTTGTGAAAAAGGGAGAGGTGAAGACTGAAGAAAAGAGAAAGCTTGAAGAGAGCCTCGAAAGTGTTTTTGTCGAGCTCGTCGCTGAACTGGGAAGGAGTACTCTTACCTTGCGTGATTTTCTGCATCTTGAAGAAGGCGACGTGATCCGACTCGATACCAAGAGAGACGAGGACGTCGTTGTCAGAATACAGGGCAAACCCAGGTTCTTCGGGCGCATGGGAAAATTCAAAGGGTACAAGGCAGTCAAAGTGAGTAGAGTGATCCATCCCGAGGAACTGGAGAAGGAGGGATGGCAATGAGTGATGAATTCCTAAGTCAAGAAGAACTCGATGCGCTTTTAAGTGGGTTGACCTCCGGTAGTACTGACAGCATTTCCGTTGATGAGGAGATTTCCTCGTTGGCAGATGCGATTATAGAAGGTTTCTCCACAGCGTTGAACACGATGATCGGGCGAAATGTGACAATAACCAAAGAGGAGCTCGAACGAGCGAATGCAGTTAATTTGGCAGATCGGCTCTCTCCACACCTCGTAGTGTCCATGGTGGAACTCACGTGGAAAGACAACAAGGTCGATCTCCTTTTCTTTATGGAAGATAATTTGGGTTCCACTCTGGCTGATCTCATGGTTGGGGGTACCGGAGAAGGTACCCCTCCACTGGACGAAATCAGGATGAGTGCGTTGAATGAAGTCATCAGCCAAATGATGGGCTCTGCTACCACTTCCATTTCCAAGGTGTTTTCTGCACCTGTGAATATGGAACCTCCAGCTACACAAACTATAAATCTCGAAGAAGATAAGGAAAAGTTGAAGGAACTCATTGAACCAACCAAAACCGTGTCATTTGGCAGCTACACGGTTAAGCTCGATGAAAAAGACGTGGGGAAGCTTTTCCTGGTTCTCCCGGCACGTTTAGCAGGGGAAGAAAGTAAAACGGAGACTCCTTCTGGTGTGGGAAGACAGACTGAAAGCCAACCAGTACCTATAGCAAAACAAGAGAAGCCAGTGAAGGCAACACCCGTTGAGTTCGAAGAGTTACAACCTCGAGCAATGTCACAGCAGGATACGGGCAAACTCGAATTGCTGCTCGATGTTCCTTTGACGATCTCAGTAGAATTGGGCAGGACAAAGATGACGCTGAAGCAGGTGTTGGAGCTCTACAATGGATCTATCATAGAGTTGGACAAGCTGACTGGGGAACCTGTAGACGTGTTGGTAAATGGGAAGATAGTAGCAAGGGGAGAGGTGGTGGTCGTCGACGAGAATTTCGCGGTGAGGATCACGGAAATTGTCTCACCTCGGGAGAGGTTGACAACTTTGCGATGATAAAGCGAAAACTTTTTGTGGTTTTCATCATTGTGTTGATCGCCAGCTTCGTGAAAGGAAATTCTCTCATTCTGAGAGACTTTCTGCTACAGTATGTTGGCGTGCGGGATTATCTGATAAAGATGGAAGTCGACTTTCACGTGAGGAATGTCGAAGGAGGCTTTGTCGACACAACACTCTCAATCGATGTGATCGTTCGCAACGGATCAGATTTTTACCTTAAGTTTCACGCACCGGAAATCGTCGCCGGAATCGAGCTCGCTTACATGGCGCAAAAACGCATCTTGATAACGCGCTATGGGGATGTTGAAGAGGTGTTCCCGGGAGCGGAGCAATACTTTTTGGGAATAAAGAACGTGTTAGATCTGCTCGCCGTTTTCACCAAAGAAGAAGCCTTTGAAACAGAACCCGTAGTTCAAGAGGGTAACGTCTATCGGATTCGCTTACTACCAAAAACACGGAGAGTGTTATCATTGCTCGGCATAGATTACTCCGTAGTGGAACTCGTTATGGTGAGAGAAGACAGTCAGTACGTTCTCCAAGAGTTCAACGTTTACAACAGTCTGGAAAATGAATACATGAAGGTGAAAGTCAAGAAGTTTGCTTCGGGAGAAAAGGTTGTAAGAGAATTTCCTCAAATACCGGGCAGTGCTGTAAGTGGTTTTTGAGACCCGCGTTCTTTTCGACAACGAATCTCACAGATTTTTGAAAGAGACTGGAAAAAGGGATAGTACACACAAATCAATATCTCATGGTAGATGGTGATGATGGTGTGATTCTCGACCCCAAAAGGTGCGACGGAAGAGGAGGCCTCAGTGGAAATCGTGGAGAAGGTTTTCAATGCTTTTGAAACGATGACAGTGGTGATCTCTGCCGTTGTGAAAGCGCAGAGAAACCTGAGTGAAGTGGAATTTGATAGGAGGAGATAAAGATGCGGATCGCTGTTGGTGATCGTATGGTATTTGTCAGATTAGATCATGAAGAAGAGTTTTATGCTACTCTCTACGAAGCGGTCAAGAAGACGAGGTTCAGTAGTGCTGTGGTTCTTAGCGGAATTGGAATGTTGATGGACTTTGAGCTTGGTTGGTTCGACGTGGAAAACCAGCGTTATGAAAGGCGAGGTTTTTCTGGAGCCTATGAACTCCTCAACCTCAGTGGCAATCTCTCCTTGAAGGACGGAAAACCTTTCTTCCACCTCCATGCGGTACTCTCCAAACCGGGCGAACCCGCCATTGGAGGCCATCTGTTTTCGGCTAAAGTTTGTAACACGGTGGAGCTCTTCCTTACAGAGCCAGGCGTTAAGCTGGTGAGAGCCGAAGGAACCACTTTCAGACCTCTTATCGTTCAGGAAGAGGAGTGAAAGGCGATATACGATATCAAATTGATAAGAAACATAAGTATCGTTGCTCACATCGATCATGGCAAAACAACCTTGGTCGATAGAATTCTCGAGCTTACAGGAACCATAGAATGCCGTCAGATGAGGGAACAATTTCTCGATCTGATGGATATTGAGCGCGAACGCGGCATTACCATCAAAGCCCAACCTGTGAAGGTTTACTACGACGCTCTCGATGGAAAGAGGTACGAGATAAACATCATAGATACCCCAGGACACGTGGATTTTTATTATGAAGTGAGCAGGAGCCTTGCTGCGTGCGAGGGGGCCATTCTTCTCGTCGATGCCACTCAAGGAGTGGAAGCTCAAACGGTGGCCAATGCTTACATGGCTATCGAAAACGACCTCGAAATCGTCCCTGCCGTGAACAAAATAGACCTTCCCAACGCCAATATCGATGAAACCCTCTCCGAAATCGAGGATTTGGTTGGAATCCAACCCGACGACGTTCTACTCGTCAGTGCGAAAACCGGCCAAGGAGTTCGAGAACTTCTTGAAGCTGTGGTTAACAGAATACCGGCTCCGAAGGGCGATGCGGGAGCTCCTCTAAGAGCTCTCATCTTCGATGCCAAGCACGACAAATACAGAGGCGTCGTTATCTATGTCAGGATCTTCGAGGGTATGGTAAAATCCGGCGATCGCATAGTGATGATGTCCAGCGGCAACGAATACGAGGTTGGTGAAGTAGGAATCTTCTCGCCCTTCATGACTCCCACCGACTCCCTCTCTGTTGGAGAAGTGGGATACATCATCGCAGGGATAAAGGAGATACGGAATGCCCGCGTTGGAGACACAATCACTTCGGCTGACAATCCGACCACCAAGCCTCTTCCCGGGTACCGTGAGCCGAAGCCCATGGTCTATGCCGGGGTTTACCCTGGACTTCCCGAGTACTATGAAGAACTCAGGAAGTCTCTGGAGAAACTCAAACTCAATGACGCCGCACTAATCTTCGAACCCGAGAATTCCCCCGCTCTTGGCTTTGGTTTCAGATGCGGATTTCTGGGTTTACTCCACATGGATGTGGTGAGAGAACGTCTCGAGAGGGAGTTCGAAATTGCTGTCATTCTTACCGCGCCGAACGTAGTTTACCGTGTAAAACTCAGAAACGGTGATATTCTTGAGGTTACCGATCCAGCCAAGTTTCCAGATGAAGCACTGATTGAATGGGCAGAAGAGCCGTATGTCAAACTTTCCGTCATCACTCCAACGGATTACATGGGACCGATAATGAATTTGGTGCAGAACGAAAAGCGGGGCACGTTTCTCACGGTGGAGAATGCGGGCAAGAACAGGATCGTGATGAACTTCGAGGTTCCGCTGGGTGAGATCGTTTTCGAATTCTTCGATCGTCTCAAGGCAGTGAGTAGAGGTTACGCTTCCATGGACTACGAATTCGTGGGTTTTAAACGTTCCAATTTGGTAAAGGTTACCGTGCTGGTGAACAAAGAGCCGGTGGAAGCACTGAGCTTCATAGCACATGAAAATAAAGCCTATCCCTTGGCCAAAAGGATGTTGGAAAAGCTCAGAGACCTCATCCCAAGGCATCAGTTCAGTATTCCCCTTCAAGCCAAAGCTAAAGGACGCATCATAGCCAGGGAGGACATCCCCGCTTTGAAAAAGGACGTCCTGGCCAAGTGTTACGGAGGGGACGTTACTAGAAAGATGAAGCTCCTCGAAAAACAAAAAGAAGGCAAGAAAAGAATGCGGGAGATAGGCAGAGTACGTATTCCTCAGGAAGCATTCTTAGCGCTCTTGAAGATAGGGGAATCTGAAGAATAAAACCGTTCCACATGAAAGGAACCACAGATCTATAAAATTTTCTTATCCCGTGATCAGCATAGCATCCCACACGATCACATAGCCTCACGAACGAGGGAAAAAGCGAGCGCAAGCTGCGTGAGCGTGAGGGATTCGCCTCTTCTCCCTTTTTTCTTTTTTCACATTGCAGAAAGCATGTTGTGCTCCGCTTTCTTCCTCGCTCACACTCACAAACGGGCACTACCATGAAGATTCAACATCCTGTTTCAGCTTCATGCTCGCTACATCCGTGTAGCTCGGTGCCCGTTTGTATGAGTGCTCGCTTCGGC
>QNAP01000042.1 GCA_003641795.1 Thermotogae bacterium
ATACTCGGCCAACTCTTGGGAGGTTTCAATCTTTTGAAAGACGAGCTCAACAACCCTGTCGGTTCCCCTCTGTCGAATCTCTCTCAAACGCGCTCCTTTCAGTTTCTTTCTAAGAAAACTCCCGAAAGGAGCGAGAACATCGACAGCCTCTCGAGGCCAATCCAACAGATAAACCGCACTCACACCTGGCTCTGCGTTGACAACAATGCACCCATTGGAAAAGATCAGATAAAGCCTCGATTTTGCAGGTGCGTAGACCTGTTTCAGCCTTTCGGTATGAAAAGAACGTAGTTGAGTGACAATCTTTCGCAGAATGACCCCATCCACAGGCATGGATTACTCAGACCGTCCGAGCCTTTTCGAGGTCGATGAGAGCGAGGAAATCCTCGTTAGACTCAGTTTCCCTGAACTTGCTCAGGATCAGCTTAAGACCTTCCTCTTCCGTCATACTGGCAAGCATGCGACGCAGGATCCAAAGCTTCTTGAGCTGATCTTCGCGAAGAAGAAGTTCTTCTTTTCGAGTACCAGAAAGTTGGAGGTTGATAGCCGGAAAGACGCGCTTATTTGCCAAGTCTCTTGAAAGTACCAGCTCCATGTTTCCGGTTCCCTTGAACTCCTCGAATATGACCTCGTCCATACGACTTCCCGTCTCTACCAATGCGGTAGCCACAATGGTAAGGCTCCCGCCTTCCTCGATGTTCCGGGCTGCGCCAAAGAAGTGCTTAGGTTTGTAGAGAGCTGCGGGATCGACACCACCGGAAAGCAACTTTCCGCTAGGTGGGACGTAAATATTGTATGCCCTAGCAAGGCGAGTGATGCTGTCGAGGAGTATCACCACGTCATACCCAAACTCCACGAGTCGCTTAGCATGCTCGAGGGCCATCTCCGCTACCTTTATCTGCTTGTCCGCGGGAAGGTCGAAAGGTGCAGCGATAACGGTGGCGTCCACAGAGCGGCGGATGTCTGTCACTTCTTCTGGCCGCTCGTCGATGAGAAGAACGATTCTGTAAGTGTCGGGATGGTTGGCTGCAACACCGTTGGCGATATCCTTGAGCAACCAAGTCTTTCCGGCCTTTGGCGGAGCCACTATCAGTCCACGTTGGCCTTTCCCAATAGGAGCGAAGAGGTCGATGATTCTGGTACTATAGACTTCTCTTTCTGTTTCGAGGATATACTGTTGATCTGGATAGATGGGCGTGAGATTCTCGAATCCAACCCGCTCTTTCGAAAGCTCTGGAGGAGCGTTGTTGATAGCCTCGATTCTTAGCATGGCATAGAACTTCTCGCCTTCTTTTGGAGGTCTAGCTTGCCCTGCTACGATGTCCCCGGTCATGAGATTGAACTTGCGTATCTGAGATTGGGATACGTAGATGTCGTTGGAGCTTGGCAGCAAGCTGTAGTCCAGACTACGCAGAAAACCGTAACCTTCCGGCATCACCTCAAGCACACCTTGATAGAAAAAGTAACCGTAGGACTCGGTCTGTGCTTTGAGGATGGCGAAGATGAGCTCTTTCTTGCGCATGGTGGAGTAGTTGGAAATACCGTAATTTCGTGCCAAAGAGTAAAGCTCTTTCAGCGACATCTCCTGAAGCTTGTTGATGTCGATTTCGACGCCTTTTACTTCGTCTTTGTTGCTTCCGTTTTCAGTCAAGCGTCTCACCTCCCAATTAACTCATCTAAATCTGACAGAATGATACTGGCTTCTTCGACATCGAGGGACTCCAACTCCCGTACCATCTGCTCCTTCGAGATGATGAAGACCTTCTGTGTATTACCAGTCTCAAGTTCGAACTCACATTCCACTATGCTCCCAAGAAGATCCGCCGCCCTGACGATCCTACCCGTTTTACCTTCGAAAGGCTTCAGTGCCGCCTCCATGACCACACATTTCAGAGGTTCGGGAAGAAGCGGAAGAAGACGTTCAGAAACAACCTTTAGTTCGACTTTCTCCACAATCTTTTCAAACCCTTCCACCCTGCGCTTGGTGGGAGATATGATGTCACCCGTAAAGGCTTCCGGTACGTCGTGAAACATAGCTCGAACGAAGACATCTAACACGTCGGATTCCTCGAGACCTTGCCACCTGGCCATCAGATAGGCCATGAAGACAACGAAAAAAGAGTGGTCTGCCACCGTGGTTTTCAAATGCCTGTAATGCATATTCCAACGTTGTGCATACACCATGGGTCTCAGTAAAGTCAACACTTCCACTGCTATGTTGTACAATCCTCTCGTTTGCGAGTCCAGTAGTTGTCGCTTCATCTGCTCAATAGATTGCTTCGCTTCGCTATAAAAATCAGGAAAGAACTGATGGTTCGTATGCGCTTCCACTTCTGCTGCTGCCAGACTCGCGACAGCGTTCAACTTGTCCGCATCGCTTTCTTCAGTCATCAACGCTTTTATCCTTTCTCTGAGAGTAGGGGGAGTGAGATTCAAAACCTCTTCCACTGCGGAACCATAGACCTCTTTCCACTTGTGAGGTGCTTCTTTGAAGATCAACTCCTTGGTGTCGAAAGAAATGTCTGAGAGCACACACTTTGGCAACACCTTAAGCAAGATCGATTCTAAAGGAGTCAGAAGCCCTTCGCCCAAGTGCTCTGCCAAAAGCAACCGAGCTATCAGCGAAAAGAGTACATTGCTCGCTTCCGTTGCTACCTCTAATACGGGTTTGTTGTTCCATCGCTTCATTGAGAGGGCTTTAAAAGCTAAAGCGAGAAGCTCCGTCAACTTTCTTCACTTTCCTCCTCCGGCACACCCTCTGTCTCCTCTTGTGAGTTTTCCGCGTTGTCGGCGTTCATATCAAATTCTTCCACACGGATATTCTGCAATACGTGAGCTCCCACTTTTTGTTCATAGAGATTCCTCACTATTTTCCAGAAGAGCTCCTTGCTTGAGAAAATCTCTTTCTTCGCTCGTTCCGGTGTCGTGGACCACGTGGGAGCCATCTTTTCAACGAACTCCGCAATTTCCTCTTCTGTTATGGACAAGTCGTGCCTGCTTCCATAGACCACGGGAACGAGACGAGCTTTTAAAGCCTCCACAAGCTCCTCTCTGATAGCTTTTGTGAGCTCCTCCTCGGAACCAGCGTTTTCTACGGCCTTTTCGTACTTGCCTTCGCTCTTCAACCGTTTGATGTGCTCGTTCACCATGAGTTCCAACGTGCGATCAGAAACGTGGAGCTTCGAAGCTTCCACTAACTCTTTAAGAGCGAGAGAAGGGAGGACGTCTGCTTTAAGATCTTCGTACTCCCTCTCCCCACTCTTGCGAAGATCTGCCTTCAAATCATCAAGAGTTTTGTATTTTTCGTCTACAAAAGCGGCAAACTCGTCGTCCAGCTCGGGCAATATCTTCCTGTAAACCTGCTCGATCACACCTTGCAGTTTGTAGCGGGGTTCACCCGCTTCTTCTTCAACAACGAAGGTGTCGATCTTTGCACCTGACTTCTTACCGATCAGTGCGTCCTCCAGCCATTTCAAAGCATCGACGTTTACTTCCGTTGATTGGTCCTCTCTCACAACTTCTCCAGTCTCTTTGTCGACGATCTTGTACCTCAACCTCACCAAATCTCCTTTTTCGATTTCTTCTTCTTTCGGTTCGAGTATCGCCTTTTCCTTTCTTAAAGTTTCCAGATTGCTTTCGACTATATTCTCCAAAACCGAGTCCTTACTTGGAAATTTCACCTTCAGCTCGCCGAGATCGGGGAGTTCGACTTCGGGTTCCCAGTGCAGTTCTAACTCCACGGTTATACCGTCTTCGTTTCGCTCTTCGGAGAGCATCTTCGGATCCAAGAGCAAGCCGTCACTCCGATCGTCAAGCCACATCTCCACGAGTTCGTCCACAATCTCCTTCTCGAAGTACTCCGGGAAGCGTATCCTGAGAATAGATTTCGGCACTTTTCCTCTTCTAAAACCAGGTAGTTCTATCTCCCGGTTCAACTTTGCTGCCAAGCGACCTTCCGCTCTTTCCACATCTTCCTTTGAAAACACTACCTTCACTTTTTCGTAGTTTTGATCCTTCTCTACCGTTGTGAAATTCACAAGATCTCCCTCCTCAAAGTTCTAAGATCTCCCACTTCCTTGTTCTTGGATCCAAGAGTACACAAGTCGCCCTTTCTGTGAGGTAACCACACGCTTCTCCAGGATTTATGACGAGGGTCTTACCTCGTTCTTCGATCTTCAGCTCATGAGTGTGCCCATAAAAGATAAAATCGTATCTTCCGCTCTCTGCTGCTGCAAGGAGAAGCACCGGTTCGTGCATGATGAGTATTCTTTTCCCTTCCATTTCCAATTCGGTTGGGTGAGGAGAAAACTTCCCATCGGAACGTCTCGACAAAAACAAGCGATCTCCATCATTGTTACCAAAAACCCCGATGTATTTTATCCCACTCTTTTCAAAGAGAGGAATCACAAAAGGTGAGACCACATCTCCACAATGAAAAATCCACTCAACACCCGCCTCTTTCGCGTAACTGAGAGCTCTTTGCACCTTCTCCAGTCGGTCGTGCGTGTCAGATATCACCATCCACACTCTCTTCACCCCCTCCGTTTTCCTGGGCGTACGTTGACTTTTCTACCAAAAAACCCTCTTCATCGATGGTGAGAGAGCACTTTTCCAAAAGCTCGATGTCTACAGGTCCTGCCATGAGGAGTTCTGCATCATGAATGCTTAACTTAGTACCATAGCGCCGTGCTCTGTTCCACAGAAACCCAAGTAGACGCTCCTCATCCCTGAGGCGACGCATGGTATATTCTGAAAAGGTCGTCCGCACGAATCGCTGCATGTTGGAAAAGATCCTCGGTTGCTCCTTCAACAGGTTTTCAAACTCTTTAAGTGGAAGTATCAACGCTTCCACCTTTGTCAGAGCCTCATACGTACACCATGCTCGGCCTGACAGAAGCGCTTCAAGGCCTATGAACCCGTTGGGGAAAACGGTATAAACGGTTTCGCGTCCTTCAGAAGACAAACGACTGGCAAAACTCACACCACCGAGTTGTATGAGAACCGTATCGAGAGGCGCTGACTGTATCTGGATAACCTCACCTGGAAAAAAGCGTTCTTTACGCATTCATCAGCGTCTCCCTCAAGATCGCCTCAGCTTCGGTGGCCTCCTCGGAATCGGGAAACGCTACCAAAACCCGCAGTACCTCATCTTGCCACGCGGGAACACCTTGATTTCTTAAAAACCTCGAGTAGCTCATCAAAGCGCGAGCCGTCCATTCAGAATCTGGGTGGTGTAGCATCAACACAGATACGGTGGTTTCCACTGCCGATCGATCTCCAAGGACCTCCACCTTTTCCAGTAAAGTATTCAGCAGCTCTGCTGAACGCTCGGAATCGCGGAATTTTGCACTGAAGGAGAACACGTAATACATCCAGTCTAAAGGATTTTCGTCGGTACTCAACGAAGCCAAAACCAACGCATAGGCCACGTTTTCGTCGTCTGGTAGTTGTTCTGTTCTTTGTGGTGAAAAACCCTCTACCGCCCGCTGAATCACGGAAAGAGCTTGATCAACTATGGTAGGGTCTCTCACCAGTTCCAAAACCAACCGAGCGCTTTTCATCAAGTATGAAGGCTTTCCATGTTGTTTAAAATAAGCGAAAGCATCAGCTGCGAGTTCGCTTGCAGAACGCTCATGGACTCTCAGCATCTTCGCCCAAACACTCAAGAATGCTTTAAGAAACGACTGATAAACCTCCAACCGTTGTTCTGCCAAAGAGGAGAGATCCTCAGTTCTAAAAAGAAGGCAGATCGAATTCACTTCAGCAACCACGCTTCCTTTCAATGGGATGCCGAGAACCCCCTCAAGTGGAAGAAAGAAGCTGTTACTACCGAATTTCCGCCCCAAATATGTTAACTGACCTTCAATGATGAAAATGAAGTCTTCCAAATGGGTACCTGCTTCAAAAACGCTACTACCTTTCTCGTAGGTGACCTCTATTATCATGGCTCTCGACCCTCAACCCTCTCAAAAATCGCGGAACACGGTGAATGAGAGCAAAAATCTGTCAATGCTGTAACCCACTTGCTCTATACTGCGGATCCATCCGGCTTTGAAAACATATCCCAGACCCAAAACAACCGAACCTCTATTGAAGGGAAAGCTAAGGTGAATCGTAAACGTAACCCTGTTTCCTGACACGGGAGAATCGTTGATCTTGAAATAATTGAAGACATAACCTTCATCCGTCTGAAGCATGCTGTAGACGTATCTGTCCCACATCACTTCCAGATCGATCCGATGCAACCTAAACGTGCAACGTGCCCTAACGAAGAACCTTCCCACCTCGGATACGTTCGTGGCCACTTCCGCAGGCTCCATCAATTCTACTCCGACCCCGACGCAAGGATTGATCGATCCAAAACGTCCGCCAAAAGAAACTACCAGATGCGAGTCGGTAGCAGGGGATTCCATGTTTACCGCAGCATCACTTTCCAAGTTATAGATACCCAGAAAACCTGCACTGGTCTGCAACTTCAGGCGAGGATATCCAAGACCTATTTCGAGACCATCAGCACCCACAGACATTTCGAATCCATCAACATTCGATAATCCCAAGCCAAGCGTAGCTGGAAAGCCAAGCGACGCAAAGCAAAAGAAGATGAAAAGCAGAAGAACGTTCTTTTGCATGATGCCCCCCAATTCAACTCAGGTGGTGCCACGACACCACCTTCGACTTCGCAGAACCAGCAAGGTAACGTCCGTTTGGCTCCAGATGGGCTACCCCACGGCACCCAGCTAATCCCGCTTATGGCTGCTCCCTTCCGGGCCTGACCAGGTTCACGGGCAGCCGCTGCGTGGGACCCAACCTTCAACACCGCGTGGCGTCCCTACACTGACCCTGCGGGCCTCATGGTGGCCTATCGGCTCCGCATGTGGCGGGTTTCGGATACAGGGGACCGCCAACCCCCCGCCTGTCGTGGCACCAAATCTATTTTAACACAGATCCGACAATGTTGTTTATTGTGCGCGGCACATGACACGGCAGATATTTGGGAGTGAATAAGGTAACGGTTCGAACTCACCTAACCACATAACGATGATGAATTTCTTATGTCACACAGCTTATACTTGCTTTTTCCTCACTTGCATCCACCAAAAGACCTACGCGGAGAAACAGAGGTTTTCACATTGCAGAAAGCAAAGCACAACATGCTTTCTGCCATGTGAAAGAAAAAAGAAGGAAGTGGCACCCCCCACACACAGCTGGTACTCGCTTTTTCCCTCGTTCGCATCCACAAAACGACCCACGCGAAGATTCAGCCTCCTGCTTCAGCTTCGCTCTCATCCGCATCCATGCGGCTTCGTGGTCGTTTTGTATGGATGCTCACCTGGCGCTCGTGAGGCTGTGTGAGCATGAGAGTTTCTGATCAAAGGTAAGAGACAAAAAAGTAGATGACAGATGCAATGGGGTCTGGTAAGTATCTTCATATCCTTTTGCGCCTAACTTCAAAAGATTCGTTTTTAATTTAGCTCGCCACTGTGGTATCATAATCCTGCAAGTTGGCTGTACGGAGACCTTTCGAACTCAAAAACTTGGCGATCAGCATGTTGCAGCTTGTAGGGCTGGAGGGATTCAGATGAAGGCTTTGATTCTCTGTGCTGGAAAGGGGACGAGATTGAGGCCGCTCACATTCACCAGCGCAAAGCATTTGATACCGGTTGCGAACAAACCTATACTCATGTACAGTTTAGAGGCCATCAAGAAGGCGGATATTGAAGAAATAGGATTGGTGGTGAGCCCAGAAAATGCTGAGGATTTCGAGAAACGTTTTGGCGATGGGTCAACTCTGGGGTTGAAGATAAGTTACATCGTGCAACACGAACCCAAGGGGCTTGCCCATGCAGTGGCTGTTTCAAAGGATTTCTTGGGTGACGATGATTTCCTCATGTACCTTGGAGACAACTTGATTTCCGTGGATCTCAAAGAATTTGTCGATGAGTTCCGCGCAGGAAATTACGATGCTTATGTCCTCCTCACATCCGTGGATGACCCAACGAGATTCGGTGTGGTAGTCTTAAAGGAAGGCAAGATCGTGGAGATCGTCGAGAAACCAAAGGTTCCTCCAAGCAACTTGGCGATCGTAGGAGTGTACCTTTTCACGAACAAGATCTTCGAAGGTGTTATGAATATAAAGCCCTCTTGGAGGGGAGAATACGAGATCACCGACGCCATAGGTTACCTGGTCAAAAAGGGGTACAACGTTTCTGCAAAGGTGATTTACGGCTGGTGGAAGGACACCGGGAAACCAGAGGATTTGATAGAAGCCAACAGGAAGATATTAGAAGAGATGAACGTGTCTTCCATAAGAGGAAATGTTGACCATTCCAGCATAATACAGGGCAGGGTTCAAATAGGCGAGGAAACCACGGTGATGGACTCAATAATCCGAGGACCAGTCATCATCGGCAGCGGAGCCAGGATAAGGAACGCGTATGTTGGTCCATACACCTCCGTTGGAAACAACGTGGTTTTGGAAGATTGTGAGATAGAAAATTCCATAGTGTTGGATGAAACTTCCATTATTCGCATTCCCAGTCGGATCGATTCCAGCGTCTTTGGAAGAAACGTCCTCCTCACCACCTCGGACACTAAACCCCGGATCCATCGCTTCGTCCTCGGGGATTACTCGAAGGTGGAGCTGATCTGAGAACCGTTTCAGCGTTGGAGATAGTTGAAGAGGCGGCCCTGATAAGTGGAGCGTTCTTTGAGACGATGCTCGATACGGTTTATCACCACGATCTTTGGCAGATTCCAGTTGCCAAAGAGCACACCTGAGTGTGGAGGATCACTGGCGAGGCGATGTATTACCACCCTGGGACTCAGATACTCCAAAAAGCTCACCACTCGGTCCACGTATTCTTCTAAAGAGCAGATGGTGATTTCGCCGGTTCGATACATCTCAGCTAGTGGTGTGTGTTCCACCACGTAAAGCGAGTGAAGTTTTACACCGTCGTAATCGAGAGCGCTGATCAATTTCGCGGTTTCTATAACGTCTTCCAAGGTGTCCCATGGCAGGTTAGTGATGACGTGGGCCACCAATTCAAGTCCGCGTCTTTTTGCTCTAACGGAAGCGTCCACAAATTCTGCTAACGTGTGTCCACGCTCTATTTTTTTGAGACTCCGGTAATTGACGGTCTGAAGGCCAATTTCCAAGAAGACATCTACGGACTCTTTGAGTTCCTCCAGCACATCGAGTACCGCTTCACTCAAGCAATCGGGTCTTGTGGCGATGGAAACAGCAATTATAGAATCGTCCACCAAAGCGCGCCTGTAGATTTCAAGCAGTTTATGGGAAGGGCCAAAGGTGTTAGTGTACGCTTGGAAATAGGCGATGAATTTTCCAACCTTCCGGTTCTTCCGGAGATGGTGTTGAAACTTTCGTACTTGGTCTTCGATAGATACTGTGGAACCGTAGCTGCCGAACCCGCTTCCTGTAGGATCGCAGAAGATGCAACCTTTGCGTGGAGGCAGGCGATTCGGACATGTGAAGCCGGCATCTATGGGAATACGAGCGACTCGTTCTCCGTATCGTTTCTTCAAGTAAGCACTTAGTTTGTTGTACCATCCAATAGACTCCTTCACGCTTCTCACACCACGTCAGAGGGCTCGATACCCTTGATGTACTTCTTGAATCGTTTTTCTATCTCCTTTACAGTTTCTTCATTCGGTCCGTTTATGATGTAGACCCGTTGAGCATACACCCACGCGATGTAGAACGCCCCGTTGATTTCGCCCGATACCTTGCCGTAAAGGTACGGAAAGGCGTTAAGCAGAGCCTTGAAGGTTCCAAACATTTCCTTTGCCCATTTGTAGTAAGTCTTCCAAGAAATCCCGTAACTGCCACACTCGATCAAGCGAATGGAATAGATCTCCTGCGTGTTTTCCTTCTGCATCTCTAAGTAGAGCATGCGCGAGTTCTCATCTTCTACTGAGAAAGCATTGAACGAGATGTTCGAAGCTACAATCCGTCTTTCGGTAACGTTGAAACCTGAAGGAGAGAAAACCAGTGCGCGATCGAAGAGATCCTGTGGATTGGGATTGCAGCTCCAAAGAAGCAAGCTGACGAAGGCGACGACGAAGATGATAACGTCACCATATCCTTTCCAAAGCCTTTTCAAACTCGATCCCAACCTTTCTACAATCGATGTGAACGAACTCCCCGTCACGGTAGACCCACTCCCCATTGATCATGACATCCGTCACAGTTCCTGGGAAAGCCGCGTAAACCAGATGGCTTCTCAACCTATCACGAGGTTTGAAGACCGTGTCATCTGCATCCACCACTACCAGATCTGCCAAGTAACCCGGTTCTATACGTCCAAGCGAATCGAAGAACGCACCAGGATCTTCCCAAATCATCTTCAAGATATCGTCTGTGGTGATCGCTGAGGCATCTTCACGTTTGTGGATCAACGCTGCAACATGAGCCTCTTTCCAAACATCGAGTCTGTTGTTGCTGGCAGCTCCATCCGTTCCCAATCCAACTCTGAGCCCCGAGCGCAAGAAGAGTTGCACTGGAGCGATTCCATTACCCAGTTTCAAGTTGCTGGAAGGATTGTGACTGATCAGCACATCGTGACGCCTCAGTACTTCCACCGCGTTGTCTGGA
>QNAP01000043.1 GCA_003641795.1 Thermotogae bacterium
AGCTCGGACTCCACCAGGGAAATAGAAACGATCTACGCGGTGCGGTTGATCCTGAAGAAGCCTTCTTGCAGATCCAGCGAGTCCTTGCTGGGAAGGGCAGTAAAACGCAAATCGAGACCGTTGCTCTCAACGCCGGTGCGCTCCTCTGGCTTGTTGGCGATGTTTCTACCATAAAAGAAGGTGTCGAAAGGGCGTTGCATTTGATCCACTCAGGCAAGGCTTTAGATAAGCTGAAGGAGGTAATGGATTATCAACGGCAAGCTCGATGAGATCCTCTCACATAAGAAGGCGGAAGTCGAGAAACTCAAGAAGAATGATTTTCTCTCCTCTCGTGAGAGGAATTTCTTCCCCTTGGAGAACGTGTTGAAGCGCAACAGGAAACTCAAAAAGCTCTCGATAATCGCCGAATTCAAAAGGGCTTCTCCTTCCATGGGGATCATAAACGAATCTGCTGATCTTGAGCTTTATATCGAGATTTATAACAAATACGCGGATGCCGTTAGCGTGCTGACCGATGAGAGATTCTTTCATGGGAGCATAGATTTCGTTGGCACGATCAGGAGGATCTCGCACCTTCCTATACTCGCGAAGGATTTTTATATCGATCCCATCCAGATCTACAGGGCCCATCATTACGGCGCCGACGCTGTTTTGATAATTGCAAGGATCTTGGAGCAAGAGAAAATACTGAAACTGTTCGAAACAGCGGAGAAGCTGGGGATGGATTCCGTGGTGGAGGTACACTCCGAGGAGGATCTGAGAAAGGTCTTCAGCGTCATCAAACCTCGGATAGTTGGTGTGAACAGGAGGAACCTTTCTATCTTCAACATCGACAACTCCGTGTTGGATCGGTTACTGCCCATCATACCTGAAGATACCGTAGTGATTGCAGAGAGTGGAATCCACGATCCTCGTGAACTGAAAGAACTCAGAGGAGAGGTGGATGCAGTGCTGATTGGCACCTCCATAATGCGAGCGGAAGACCCTGAAGCCTTTCTTGAGGAGCTGAAAAAGTGGTCAGGGTGAAGATTTGTGGGATCACGAACCTTCAAGATGGGCTTGGCGCTGTTGAAGCAGGGGCCGATGCTGTAGGGTTCGTCTTTTACAAAAAGAGCAAAAGGTTCGTCAAACCGGAGGATGCGAAGTCCATCGTGTCAAAGCTACCACCGTTTGTGTACAAAGTCGGAGTCTTCGTTAACGAAGAGCCCAGGAAGATTCTGGAGATAGTGAAAGAAGTGAAATTGACAGCTGTGCAGCTACATGGTGATGAAAGACCGGACTCGTGTGAGTACCTTGGAACCCGGGTAGAGGTTATAAAGGCGTTCAGGATAGCGGAAGAGAAAGATGTCGAAGAAGTTTTCAGGTACAGAGGTATCACACCGCTCTTCGATACGAAGGTTCCCGAGTACGGAGGTAGTGGCAAGAATTTTGACTGGAAAATCCTGGAACCTTTCAAATCGTGTCTGAAACGCTTCATCGTTTCAGGTGGTCTCAATTCTGAAAACATTGGAGAAGTTGTGAAGAGACTTTCTCCATACGCTGTTGATGTTTCTTCCGGAGTGGAGGCTTATCCGGGTAGGAAGGATGTCGAAAAGATGCGAGCCTTTGTGAGAAATGCGAAGGGGTTATGAGAAGATGGAGCGGTATTTTGGAGATTATGGGGGACAGTTCGTTCCAGAGATCCTCATGCCAGCTTTGAACGAGCTCGAGGAAGCGTACGACCGCGTCGTGAAGGACGAAAGCTTCTGGAAAGAGTATAGGAGCCTACTTGAAAATTACGCGGGACGTCCCACACCGCTTTACCTTGCCAAACAACTCAGCGAGAAGTACGAAGCGAGGATCTACTTGAAGCGGGAAGATCTGCTCCACACAGGGGCGCACAAGATCAACAACGCTATCGGACAAGTACTGCTGGCTAAATGCATGGGCAAGAAAAGGGTCATCGCCGAGACGGGTGCTGGTCAACATGGGGTGGCCACCGCCACAGCTGCTGCACTTTTCGGTTTGGAATGCGCGATATACATGGGCAGCGAGGACATGGAGCGGCAAAGGCCCAATGTGGAGAGGATGGCTCTCCTCGGTGCGAAAGTGGTACCCGTCGGGACGGGTAGCAAGACGCTCAAAGACGCCATAAACGAAGCAATGAGGGATTGGATCACGAATCTCCAAACTACCTACTACGTTATAGGTTCAGTGGTCGGGCCGTATCCTTACCCTGTGATCGTGAGAAATTTCCAAAAGGTCATAGGTGAAGAAACTAAGGCCCAGGTCTTGGAAGTCGAAGGTAACCTGCCTGACTACGTCCTCGCTTGTGTGGGAGGGGGAAGCAATGCAGCGGGGATGTTCTATCCTTTCATAGACGAAAACGTCAAGCTCATTGGTGTGGAAGCAGGCGGGAAAGGTCCAAACACGGATGAACACGCGGCTTCTCTTCTGAAAGGAAAGATCGGTTATCTCCACGGAAGCAAGACGATGGTCTTGCAAGATCAATGGGGTCAGATAAAGGTAACTCACTCGATCTCTGCAGGGTTGGATTATCCAGGTGTCGGCCCCGAACACACCTTTTGGAAGGAAACCGGGAGAGTTCAATACGAGGCGGTGACAGACGAAGAGGCGCTGGAGGCCTTCTTGGAATTATCGCGTTTGGAGGGTATCGTTCCAGCTTTGGAAAGTGCTCATGCCCTCGCTTTTGTCAAGCGACTGCGAGATCGAGAAGGGAAAACGATCGTGGTAAATCTTTCAGGAAGAGGAGACAAGGATCTGGAAAGTGTGTTGAATAATCCCTATGTGCGGGAGAGGATCTTATGAAGGACTTTGTGGCCTACATTCCGGTTGGATATCCGGACATGGAAGTGACCGTTCGGGTTCTCAAGGTTCTCGACACACTGCCGGTAAAAGCGGTGGAACTTGGGATACCCTTTTCAGATCCCATCGCCGACGGACCGGTGATTCAAACCGCTCACGCCATAGCTCTGAAAAATGGAGTGACCTTGGAACGGGTTTTAAACATGATTTCCAAAATAAAGGTGCGATACGGCATCTATGTGATGAGTTACCTTAACGTGCTTCTGCGTTTCCCTTCAGGTGTGAATGAGCTGGTCAGGAGACTCCATAATCTTGGTGTTCAAGGTCTCATCATACCGGATCTTCCCTTGAAAGAAATGGACAACGTGCAGATAGACTTTCCCTTGGTTCCTTTCGTTGCCCCCAACACGAAGGATGAAGAGATTCGCCGGATAAACGAGATGGAGGCCCCTTTCGTCTACTACATTTCCAGATTCGGCGTCACAGGTACGAGATGGGACCTACCGTTTCTTGACCACATCGAGAAGGTCAAAAAGACCGTCAACAAGCTTCTCTACGTGGGATTTGGAATATCCAGACCAGAGCAAGTAAAAGCGGTATGGAAAGTGGCAGATGGCGTTATTGTGGGAAGTGCCCTGGTCAAGATCATGGAAAAGTTTCCAGCTTCAGAGATTCCATCGCAGATCGAAAAAGCGATCGAAGAGCTCCTGGAAGTGTAGGAATCATTCGTACACGTTCAGGCTTTCGATCGTGTCGAAGACGCCGATAACCTTGTAGAAAGCGGTGACTTCGCGCAATTCTTTGAGATCTTCTTCGCTTAGAGGTGCTTCAACCTCCACAAAGAAAACGTAATCTCCCAAAACAGTCTTTGCTGGGCGAGATTCGAGCTTTCTGAGGTTGAAACCCTTCCTTTGAAAGACTTCTAAAGCATCTTTCAGTGAGCCCGGTCGGTCTTCAACGCTGAAGAATAGAGAAGTGATCCTGCCGCAGGTCTTTCCCGTTCGCTTTCTGATGATGTAAAACCTCGTGATGTTCTCCTTTTTCAAATCCTGTATGCCTTTTCTCAGTACGTAGAGTTTGTGCAATCTTGCCCCGTTTTCCGACATTATCGCGGCGGAGTAATCGTCGAGCAAATTGACCGCATCGCTGGTGGAGGAGGTGTAGCGGATCTCCGCGTTTGAGAGATAATTATTCAAAAAGCCCATACATTGAGCCACAGCCTGGGGGTGCGATAATACACGCTTTATATCGTTCAACTTTAGTCTTCTCCTGGCCACCAAACACTGGTTTATCTCGAGATTCGACTCACCGAAGACTTCCACATCGTGGTTCAACAAGGCGTCCAAAACGGGAAAAACCGTCCCGTTCGTGGAGTTCTCAATGGGTGCTATACCATAGTCCACTTCTCCACTTTCAACGAGTTTGATGATCTCGTCCGTGGTGAAACAGTAACGAAGAGGCACCCTCGATCCCACAAGCTTGAGCCCCATCTCTTCACTGAAACTCCCCTTGGGGCCGAGAATCGCAACGGTTCTGGATATACCGAGAGCCTTATATTCTTCTTCTTTCGTGAGTTTCATGATGAGCTCGAATATCTCCTTCGTGAGTAACGGGTTCAGTGAAGTCTCGGAAAGAATCTCTCTCATCTTTTCTTCTTCGACTTCTCTGACTTCGATGGCTTCATTCATCTTGGATTTTCTACGTGCGATCTTCTGCGCGATTTCAATTCTTCTTTCCAGTAATTTGAGTATAAAACGGTCTATAGATCTTATCGAGTTTCTCATTTGGTCCACACCCTCCAGTACTTGATCCTCCACCAGCCACTTTTGATATTCGTGGAGGTTCATCTCCACCACCTTCGATCCGCTTTTCGCGAATGCATCCAGAATGATTTTTTCTTCGCGTTTTCCGGATTTTCTCACCACCACCACGTCGGTAATCTTAGATTCGATAGTCATCAGAGGGTATATGCTGAAATAATCAAACCCAGTTCCCTCAAGCATCGGAATCGTCAAATCTTTCTCTTGTAAGGTATCAACGAGCAGAGCATCTCTTCTCGCTTTATGAGAGACTTCCCTCAGTGCGCGCTCAAAAAAATCCCACGGAACACAGATGAAGAGAACATCAAAACTGGAGATGGCAACGCTCTCGTTGTATCGTTCAACGGAGTGGCCTTCCCCGCAGAAGAGTTCGTAGAGGAGCGAGCCCATCGATTCGTCTCCATAAATCAGTATTCTCATCTTGCACCTCCAGCTCGGCTTTCCAGTTATTATACAAGATCTACGCGCGAGACCTACCACACTCGTCTACGTTGTATAATGAAGACTGAAAATCAAAATCGGGAGGTGAACATGCTTGCCTGGCGATCTGCATTACAGCTTGGAGATTGTCACTCTGGATATTCCTGAAGGGTGTAACGTGATCCTCGGACAGACTCACTTCATAAAGACAGTGGAAGATCTCTACGAGGTGATCGTCACTACGAACTCTTCCATGAAGTTTGGCATCGCTTTCAACGAAGCCAGCGGGCCGTGTCTCATACGGTACGATGGTAACGATGACGGACTCATTAAGAAAGCCACGGAAGCAGCTGAGAAGATCGGTGCAGGGCATGTTTTCGTTATCTACCTTCAAGATGGTTACCCGATAAACATCATGAACCAAATAAAGAACGTCCAGGAAGTCTGCCGTATCTTCGCCGCCACAGCGAACCCTCTCCAGGTTGTTGTGGTGCAAACAGAGCAAGGCCGAGGCGTTCTCGGCGTAGTGGATGGCTTCTCTCCCAAAGGTGTGGAAGGTCAAGAAGATAAGGAAAAGAGGCGAAGTTTTTTGAGGGATATCACCAAATACAAAAAATGAGGAGGTACAAAGGAATGTCTCAAGAACGGAAAAAAATAATCGGGCCTACTTACGAAGAAATGCTCCACCCATGGAAAATTCCTCCCGAGATACGCCAAAAAGCACTCGAGATGAAGACCAAAGATCCTCTCGACCCTATCAACTTGTTCAACATAACTTGGAGAGACGAGAACGATCAGATCAGGATGTACGTCCTTCCAGAAGTGATCACCGGTGTGGAGACACCCATTGTGGTCCTTTTCGCGAAAGATTTTCCAACCAGCAGCCACAAGGTTGGCGCAACTTACTCCGTGCTGGTAGAAAAGGTGGTCAGAGATGAGGTCGATCCCTTCGTTCACACACTGGTGTGGCCATCAACTGGAAATTACGGTATTGGCGGCGCTTGGGTAGGCTGCAGGATGGGATTCGACTCTGTGGTGATACTACCTGAGGAGATGAGTCAAGAGAGGTTCGACATAATCAGAAGCTACGGAGCACGAGTGATCGCCACACCGGGATGTGAGTCGAATGTGAAGGAGATATACGATAAATCCAAGGAGCTCTACGCTCAAAACCCGGAAAAGGTAAGGATACTCAATCAATTCTCGGAGTTTGGAAACTACCGCTTTCACTACTATGTTACCGGGAATACCATGCTCGAAGCGGTGCAAGAACTCGCCAAGCGAGGCATTGGCAAAGGCAAGATCAGCGCCATCGTAGCAGGTGTGGGTTCTGCCGGCACCATCGCTTGTGGTGACAGGGTGAAAGAAGTGACCCCCGATACCAAGGTGGTGGCGTTGGAGCCGATACAGTGCCCCACACTGAGTCTAAACGGCTATGGTGGGCACGACATACAAGGAATTGGCGACAAGCATGTGACCTGGATCCATCACGTTACCAACATGGATGCAGTTGTGGCGGTAGACGATGTTGACAGCAAGAAGGGATTACAGCTCTTCACAGACGACGCAGGCAAAGAATACATGAGCAAACAGGGACTCTCCGATGAAGACGTGGAGGAGATTTCCTCCATCTTCGGTATCAGCGGCGTGGCCAACGTCATAGGATCCATAAAGATGGCAAAATACTACGGTCTCGGTAAGGACGACCTGATCTTCACCATCGCCACAGATAACATCCAGCGCTACCACTCGGTGATGGAAGACCTGACGAAAAAATACGGAAAGATGGATCTGTGCGAAGCCAAGAACAGGCACGAACGTATTTTCTTGAAGGCTGGAACGGACTGGATATTCGAAGGAACACGCGATATGAAACTGCGGTGGCATAACTTGAAATATTACACCTGGGTTGAACAACAGGGAAAAACGGTAGAAGAACTCAACGCACAACTCACAGAGGAATACTGGAAAAAACAGCAGGAAATGGTGTATGAAACCGACAAATTGATAAGAGAATACCGTAAAGGTGCGTGAAAGATTGAAATAAATGAGGGCGGCTTTCAAAGCCGCCCTCATTTATTTGTTGATAATTTCCACTAAGGATTTTAACTGTTTGCTCTTGGTGGGGTGTCTGAGTTTTCTTAGGGCTTTCACTTCGATCTGCCTTATCCTCTCTCTTGTTACATTAAAGATCTGTCCCACTTCTTCAAGAGTCTTAGATTTACCGTCTATCAATCCGTAACGCATCTTGAGAACGGCCTTTTCCCGCGAGCTCAACGTGTTGAGAATCTTCTCGATTTCTTCACGCACCAACAATTTTACGGCATCTTCCTCCGGAGACGCTGTGGATTCGTCTGGCAGCACGTCCGCCATGGTGGAATCTTCGTCACCACCTATGGGAGATTCCAAGGATACAGTCTCTTTGGCTGCCTGAAGTATTTCTTCAATCTTTTCCACAGGTTTTCCTGTCAGCTCTGCTAATTCTTCCACGGTCGGATAATCACTGTGTTCTTGCAGATAATCTCTGATCACTTTATTGAGCTTGTTGATGGTCTCCACCATGTGTACGGGTACGCGGATGGTGCGTGCCTGGTCGGCTATGGCCCTGGTTATCGCCTGTCTGATCCACCAAGTAGCGTAGGTGCTGAACTTGTAACCTTTCCTGTAATCGAATTTCTCCACAGCTTTGAGCAAACCGATGTTCCCTTCTTGAATGAGGTCAAGAAAACTCAGCCCGCGGCCAACATAGCGTTTGGCAATGCTGACCACCAACCTGAGATTCGCACTTATCAATTGCTCTCGAGCTTTCTTGTCTCCACGCTGTGCGCGTTGAGCCAACTCACGTTCCTTTGAGGGCGTGAGCAACGAGATCTTGCCTATTTCTTTTAAGTACATCTTTATCGGATCCTTGAGGGATATATTATCATAAACTTCCGGACCTTCCGACAAATCCTCGAAAATCTGATCTTCTTTCTCTTCACCGGGTTCCGGCCCTTCCTCGGTTTCGCTTTCGATGATCTTGACGTTCTTGGATTCCAGCTCTTCGTACAGACTTTCCATAAAATCGGTGTCGAATCCCTCCACATCGGGTGGAAAGGCTCGATCTATGTCTTCGTAAGTGATGAAGCCTTTTTTCTGCCCTTTTTCTACCAACTTCTTCATCCGTTTTTTAACCTCCTCGGGCGTCAAAACCTTCGCGCTCTTCTTGCGCGCCATGGAGCATCACCCCTTTCCTTTGAGGAGTTTACTCAAACGAATACGTTCACTCAAGAGCGTCGTCCGCTCTTGAACGCTTAGCGAAGGATCTTCGAGTTTCTCATCTAACGCCTCTATCTCAGCCTTCAATTTCTTTCGCGCCAGTTTCCGTTTACAATCTTCCAGTATCTCCACCTCTTTCCCCGGTGCAATCTCCACATCCAAATCATCGAACAATCTGTCCGCCATATCTTTTGACAGCTTTGAAGCCAAAAAGTTCAAATTGAAGTTCCGATTCTTCGCAACCTGATAAAACACCTTGCCGAAATCCGACAACACTTCCTGATACTGCTCGAAAATCCTCGTGATCTCCCTTCGAAGACTATGAGAAGTTATGTAAAGTTTTACGAGAAAGTCCTCCGCATCCTTTTTCGATTTCTCCGGTGCACTGGTGCTGGCGACGCGTTCTGTTCCGACTTCTCTTCGCCCCTTCCAGAAAGACTCTACCTCTTTCAAAGACCATCCCACTCGTTCACTTACAGCGTTCAAAAAACTCTTCGCACGATCCGGATTCGACTCCTTCAAAAGCTGATACCAGCGTGTTGTCTTTCTGAGATACGTCTCTCTGCCAGACGTAGAATCGAGATCCAGACCTTGGGTTTCCACCAAAGCCAGAAAGACTTCATACGGTACTGCTTTCAAAAGTTCTTCTTTGAGCCTTTCGGGACCGTAGGTGCGAAAGACTTCATCTGGATCTTTCCCGCTCTCCAATGTGGCTACCACCACACTGAGATTGCGTCTGACCACCTCTTTAAACACTCCCTTTGCCGCTTTCAAACCAGCCTCATCTGCGTCAAATACCAGTAACAGATTCTCGACCACCGAGGCGATTTTAGACAGATGAAGAGGTGTCAGTGCCGCTGTGAGTGAGGCCACCGCACTCTTTATGCCAGCTTTGTGAAGAGCTATAGCGTCGAAATACCCCTCAACTACCGCTATAAACCCTGCCTTCCTGGCTGCTTTCTTCGCCCTGTCAAAAAGGTAAAGTAATCCGGACTTTTTGAAGTATTTTGAGTCTCTTGAATTCAAATATTTGGGCTGCCCGTCTCCGAGTAATCTTCCTCCAAAACCAACGATCCTACCCGATTCGTTGCGGATAGGCAATATCACCCGCCCCGCGAAGCGATGTGCATAGCCGACATCGCTTTTTTGTAGTAAACCATACTTTATGGCGTGCTCAACCGAAACGCCTTTCCCTTCCAAATAACCTCGTACTTCAGCATCTGTTCCAGAGGGAGCGTAACCGATCTCGAAATCTTTGATATCCTCTGAAGTAAGCTTACGGACATCTGTGAGATATTCCATGGCTTCCTTACCCTGCTGCGAAAAGAGTACCGTTTTGTAGTATTCCGTGAGCGCTTCATGCAATCTCACATAGATCTCATACGCGGAATCTCTTCCGGCAAACGCCGGTAATACCATTCCTGCCCTGTCTGCGAGCTTAGAAAGGGCCTCCATGAAGTCGAGTCGTTCGATCTCTTGTACGAACTTGATGACATCTCCACTGGCGCCACAACCGAAACAGTGGTAAAAGCCTCGCTCCGGATTGACGTAGAAACTCGGAGTTTTCTCGGCATGAAAAGGACACAAGGCCCTGTAATTCTTTCCAACCTTTTGAAGGGAAACGTAGGAACCTATGACTTCTACGATATCGAGCCGAGATTTCAGCTCTTCTACAAAGGCTTTCAATTCCATGCCAAGAGACTTCGTATGGGAAGCACCATGGAAATCAGCGCTTCGAGAATTGAGGAGCTCTCCTAGCTTTCCTGAGTCCGTACTTCTTTCTCTCTACTATTCGCGCGTCCCTGGTAAGCATTCCGTGCTCCTTGAGTACTTTTCTATAATCCTCCGAATAAGCAACCAATGCTTTCGCAAGCCCTAACCTCACAGCACCCGCCTGTCCTGAAAGACCTCCTCCAGAGACGTTGATAACAATATCGAACTGTCCTTGGGTACCGGTGACCTTCAGCGGTTCGAATGCGTGTCTCACCCAGCTTTGGGTATTAAAATACGCCACAGGGTCCTCATATCCTTTGCCGTTTATCTTCACCTTGCCGGTTCCAGGCCTTATGTAAACGCGTGCAACCGCGGTTTTCCTTCTACCAACTCCGTGATAATTAACAGCTTCCACAGCCATTTTCTATCCTCCCCAACCTTCAAATTTCGAGATTCTCGGGACTCTGGGCTTCGTGCGGATGTTCGGGACCGGCGTAGACCTTGAGCTTTTTCAACATCCGCCTACCCAAGCGGTTCTTGGGCAACATCCCCTTTACAGCCATATAAACG
>QNAP01000044.1 GCA_003641795.1 Thermotogae bacterium
AGCATGTTGTGCTTCGCTTTCTTCCTCGCTCACACTCACAAACGGGCACTCCCATGAAGATTCAACATCCTGTTTCAGCTTCATGCTCGCTACATCCGTGTAGCTCGGTGCCCGTTTGTATGATTGCTCGCTTCGGCGCTCCGCAAGACAAGCTTTCTGCAAGGTGAAAACCTCTGTCTCTTCGCTTAGATCGTTTTGGGATGCAAACGGGGGAGAAAGCGAATGCTCGCTGTGTGATCGTAAGGGATTTATCACCGTTATGCGGTTAGGTGAGTTCGAACCGTTATCTTGTTCGCTCCCAGGTAGCAAATATCTGCGTGTCATGTACCAGCCTTTAAGAGTGGAAGAAGGTTATTCCTTATCTTTGAATGATCAAGTGATCAGCGGTACAGATAGCACGCCACTTCATGAGAAGAATCTAACGTGAAGGTGGGCGGATACTCTCGCTCACAGATGGGCATACGGAACTTGCAGCGTGGATGGAAGAAACAACCACTCGGCCTGTTTATTGGGCTTGGCACCTGTCCTCCGATGAGGTCCTTTCTGTCTCTCTTCTTCCTGGGATCGGGAACGGGGGCTGCTGCGAGTAAAGCTTTCGTGTAGGGATGGAGGGGATGATCGAAAAGCTCGTCTCTGGGGGCTTTTTCGACAATTTTTCCAAGGTACATAACCGCGACTTCATCGCTCATGTAACGAACGAGGGGCAAATCATGGGAGATGAATATGTATCCCGCATTCAACTCCTCTTGAAGCCTCTGTAGCAGGTTGATTATCTGTGCTTGAACGCTCACGTCTAAAGCGGAGGTGGGTTCGTCGAGAACGATGAGATGAGGCTTCACTGAAATAGCTCTGGCTATTGCCAATCTTTGCCGTTGACCGCCACTGAATTGATGGGGATACCGGTCGATATGATGGGGCTTGAGTCCCACTGCTTTGAGCAGTTCAGCGATAACTTTGTTCGCTTCTTCACGTGTTTTCACTATGCCGTGGAAAAGAAGGGGTTCTGAAAGCATTTGGCCTACCGTCATCCGTGGGTTGAGACTGCTCATGGGATCCTGGAAGACTATCTGAAGCTTCGTCCTGTAAGGCTTGAGTTCGGAAGGTTTCAAAGAGGCTAGGTTATCGTTTTCAAGGAAAATCCTCCCCGATGTAGGATTTAAAAGACGTATGATGGTCTTGCCAACAGTGGTCTTCCCACAACCCGATTCGCCAACAAGGCCAAAGGTTTTCCCTCTTTCAACCTCGAAGGAGATATCATCCACGGCTTTGATGTACGCTACGATCTTTTGAATGAAGAATCCCTGGCGAACAGGGAAGTACTTTTTGAGGTTTTCAACTCTCAACAATTTCAACTGCATCTACCTCACTTTGGGAAGCACCGTACCCAATGTCCAGGCTCCACTTCGATGAGCCGTGGCATCTCTTTTTCACACTTTTCAGAGGCTCGGTTACACCGAGGCAAAAACGGACACACTTCAGGAGGATTCAGCATCGTGGGTGGTTGCCCAGGGATGGGATTGAGTTCTCTGGATTCATCAAGTCTCGGAATGCTGTTCAGTAGAGCAATAGTGTAAGGGTGAAGCGGGTCTTCGAATATGGTCTGTGTATCGGCCATTTCCACTTGCATTCCTCCATACATCACCATGATAGAGCTACTGATTTCCGCTATCACTGCGAGGTCATGAGTTATGAAGATAACGGAACCATCGTACTGGGCAATCAGATCCTTTATGAGTTCCAAGATCTGTGCCTGTACGGTTACGTCGAGAGCCGTCGTTGGTTCGTCTGCGATGAGAACCTCGGGATCGCACGACATGGCTATGGCGATCACCACTCGTTGGAGCTGTCCACCGCTGAGTTCGAAGGGATAAGATCCCATCCGTTCCCTCGGTTTCGGTATCCCCACCTTTTCGAGCATCTGCACGGCGCGTTCAAAGGCTTCCTCTTCATTGATATTTTTGTGCCAAACCAAGGTTTCGATGATCTGATCACCTATGGTGTACATAGGATCGAGAGAGGTCATGGGATCTTGAAAGATCATTCCTATGTGGCGTCCACGTATCCTCGTGAAATCTTCTTGGGGCAATTTTGCCAAGTCCACGTATTCTCTTTCGCCGTTACTCGAAAACTCGTCGGTATGGAAGAGTATCTTCCCCCCGGCAATATAGCCCGGGGGGAAGATCAGACCCATTATTGACTTTACGGTGACGGACTTGCCACTGCCAGTTTCTCCAACTATGCCAAGAACATCACCCTTGTGCAGATCAAAACTCACACCATTAACCGCTTTAACAA
The DNA here is from genome assembly GCA_003641795.1 of Thermotogae bacterium. GTDB lineage: Bacteria > Thermotogota > Thermotogae > UBA12178 > UBA12178 > UBA12178. The sequence goes on from QNAP01000044.1 coordinate 2,296, forward strand.
TACCTTCTGCTTGTTTGAAGTATGTTCGTAGATTTTCAACTTTGAGCACGGGGTCTATCGTTTATCACCTCACAGGTTAAAGTCCTCAGCTTCCAAATTCTTCCTTCAAGAGTTTCTCGATCTCAGCAGCGGCCCAATCGAGGGCTTCCTTGATATCCTTCTTGTTGTACATGGCATCGCTTACCGCGTTGCCAACGACCGTCCTAATTTCGTACCAAACACCCAACTGAGGATCGAAGACACCATAAGGAGCTTGGCTCACCGGGACGGCGTTCTTCTCTTCTTGTTGAACGTATGCTTTCCAGGCTTCCGTCTCAGTCGCGGAAGCTCTGACAGGCAGATACCCTGTTTTGATAGCCCAGTATACCGTTACTTGTGGGTCCATCAGGTACTTCATGAACTGCCAGGCCGCGCGCTTTTGCTCTTCCGTGGCGGTGTTGAACATTATGATATCAGTTCCTGCAAAGAGGGGAGCAAAAGTCTTCCACTTCGGTAAGGTTACCCAAGTCCATTCGTGTTTGCCCCGCGAAGCACTGTCGACATAGGGCTTACCTGCACTTGAACCAATATACATGGCGATCTTACCGTCTCCAAAGGGGCCGCTCAAATAACCGCCTTGCATATAAGCAACTTTGTACTTGTATACCAGATCGTGCATGAATTGGAGTGCTTCCACCGCTTCCGGACTGTTCACCGTCACTTCGTAGGTGCCATCCGCTTTCTGAGTGAGGATGTTGCCGCCGTTTTGTAGCAAGAAGATCTCAAATGTGTCGACGATAGGTCTGATACCGATACCGTATTGATCGATTTGACCGTCACCGTCGAAATCCTGCGTGAGGGCGAGAGCTGTCACTAACAGTTCGGTCATGTCTTTCGGAGGTTCCAAGCCTTCCAAATCAAAGGCGTCGGTGTTGATGAAAAGGACGTACGTACTCTTGTTGAAGGGTATTGCGTAGACGGTATCGCCCCAAGTACAATTGTCTCGGAATGGCTTGAAGATATCCTCCCACTCAGCCTTGGTCAAACCTATCTCTGGATCGTTGATGAGCTCGTTAAGAGGTTGGACGAACCCCCCTTGAATCAGCTTGGCAGTCCAGTTAGAGTACGCTTGCGAAATTACCGGAAGCGTTCCACTTTGTGCACTGGCGAGCAGTTTTTGAGAGAGGGCTCCGTAGTTACCAACGTAGACAGCCTTTACATGGACGTTCGGATGAGCGTTGTTGAACGCTTCCACTATCTCTTTCAATGCTTCCCCATGTCCACCACCCATGGCGTGCCAGAATTCAATCTCGACGACCCCGAAGGTTAAGGTCATCGAAAGCAGAACTGCGATCAACGTAACAACCCATTTCCTCATCGTTCCACACCTCCTTGATGTGTATAGAAATTCCACAAACGATCGGCTTCACGTTCAAGATCTTCAACCGTTCCCGTGTTTTCAACCACCTTATCGCAACGAGTGTAAATCTCTCCCTTTTGCGCGTTCAAGATAGCATGCGCGATGGATTCTCTTTTGCCTTTCGCCTTCAGTCGTTCGATGCACAACACTTCTGGAGCTTTGACACAGATGATCACATCACAAAACTCGTCGAGACCTATCTTGAAAAGCAGTGCGGCGTCGATCACCACTATCTTTGACTTCGATTCTTGTAGCTTGTCCCTTGTGATCTCCCGAATCAGCGGATGGGTCATGGCATTCAACGTTTCTAACTTCGAAAGGTCGTTGAAAACCAGCTCTGCGAGCCTGATCCTGTTAATCGATCCGTCCTCGTTAATTATATCATGTCCGAAAGCACATTGGAGATCGCTTTTGAGGAGTTCCAATACTTGGTGTCCAATCCTATCCACGTTGATCAATTCGGCCCCCCGAGAGGCAAGATGCTTTGCCAGCTCGCTTTTTCCGCTTCCAGCATAGCCCGTAACACCCAACACTTTCATACCAAACGCCTGCCTCGAGCCAACATTTCACTCAAGGTTGGATTTAGATCGTTCAGTTTCATGTACTCCGCGGGATTTAGAACGACCACGTTCACATCGGTTTCGGGGTCGATCACCCCGCTTTTCAGTCTGGAAATCACTTCCGCATCTTTTGGAGTGACCACAACGTAGGTAGGAATCTCCTCTTCCACAAGATAGACCGCTTCAACCTCCACATCTTCGATGAGTTTTTCAATGTCAGGGCTCATAGCGTGTCCTCCCAAAGTCCGTACTTTTCCAGTTTGGACTTTATCCTTTTTCTTTCTTCCTCCATCCTGTCTTTTCCCATGAGTGCTTTTGTCACTTGTTTTCCTCGCTCGACACCGGGTTGATCGTACGCGTTGATATTCAGTAGCTCACCGGTGAGAGCGGTTGCCAGTTCATAAAGCACGAAGAACATACCGAGGTGTCGTTCATCAAGTTCATCGAAATCCAACAGCAGGACCGGTCTATGGTTTTCCACAAGAGAGACCAGGGTTCCTAAGAGCTCTGTGTTGAGCAGAGTGGAAAGTTTATGGCTTTTCAAATAATCGATAGATTCGATTTCTTCGTGTACGTGCGGAATGCGTATCTCCCTTGAAAAACGCTTTAAGCGAAGGAAGGTAACGACCTTATCGTCAGGTCCTTCGTTGTAGAGTTGTAACTGGGAGTGCTGGTCTAAAACCCCCAGGGCTTTCACAGGCGTTTGCCCAACGCGGACTTCTTCACCATCTCGGGCGTGCCGTTTTCCAAGACTCTCCGCCCAAAGCTGGCGGTACCAGTCAACAAGGCTCAGCAATCTCGAAGAGTAAGCCATCATCACGGAGATGTTTCTGCCTTCGAGGTAGTGTAGATAATGGCTGAGAGCGATTTGGATAGCGGGATTCTTTTTCCAATCGTGGAAACTGCAGGTCTCGAGCATGGAAAGACCACCTTCATGAAAAGCCTCAGGGTTCAAGCCGAGAGCCAAAGCCGTCAACATGCCCACAGCTGTCAAGACACTGAACCTTCCACCCACATCTGGTGGAATTTCCAGTGCTCTTATTCCTTCGCTATGCGCGATGCTTCTCAGTAAGCCCATCTCAGGATCAGTGGTGAAGATGAGGTGTTCGCGAGGATCGAGCCCGTAGGTTTCGAGCATTCCGCGCACTACCAAATAATTTGCGATAGTTTCCGTAGTACCGCCCGATTTGGATATGACGTTGAAAAGCGTAGATTTGAAATCGATCTCGTCGAGTACAGCCGCGATGCCTTCAGGATCCACGTTGTCGAGAACGTAGAGTTTCAACCAACCTTCCCTCATATTTCGATTCAGACGATTCCAATTGAACGGTCTCAAGGACTCTCTTATGGCGATGTTCCCCAGACCTGAACCGCCGATCCCGACAACGACCATGGTGTCGAAACATCTTAGCCACTCTTCGTGACTTCTCACACTTTCCAAGAGCTTTCTATCTCCCAGTATTCTGATGAATCCCGGTTTTTCCTCCAAGATGTGAATTAACGCGCCCACTGCGGTGTTGGCATGCTCTTCTACGTATTCTTCTTTGAAAAACTCGAAAGCGTTCGTGGTGTTCAATCTGAGCATTCTTCCACCTCTCAGTAGACCAAAACGGATTCCACCCTGTAATTCTTTAACCTATTTCTTGGGTTGAGATAGCTGAGCTCTATCAATGCAAGGATGCCAACCACTCTGCCTCCCTGCTTTTCCATCAGTCGGGCTATGGCGTTCACTGTACCTCCAGTGGCGAGAACGTCGTCCACTATCAACACGGAATCGCCGCGCTCTATGGCGTCCTTGTGTACGTGAAGCTCCGCATCCCCATATTCCAAAGTGCACCTGATGTATACCGTTTCGTACGGAAGCTTGCCAGGCTTCCTCACGGGAACGAATCCTTTACCCAGTTCGTACGCGATTGTCGATGCGAATACGAAACCTCTCGCTTCTGGAGCCACTATGGTTTTGAAGTCCAAGTCTTTTATCCTTTCTATCATCTGTGACACTGCGTAGCGGAATGCTTGGGGATCTTTGAGTAAAGGTGTGATATCGCGATAGATTATTCCCTCGACGGGAAAGTTCGGGATATCTCTTATCCAGCGTTTTAGATCCTTCTCCACTGCTCATCTCCTCCCACTGGACAGATTGACAAACGGATTATACCAGAACAATGCCACTTTCTTTGTGAGAGACGCGGAAAATATGCGACCAGATGTATAATAAAAGCAGATCGGAGGCGATATGTTTGTGGAAAAGGCTTAGGTCGGGGCTTCCCTTTCATGAAGCTGAGTTGGTGAAAAACATACTGAAGTCAAGCGGTATCCCGGTGATGCTGAAATCGAAGAGCACGCCGTACACGGACACAGTCTATTTCGGTGCCGGCGGATTGCTCGATGTTTTCGTTCCGCAGGAGAGCTTTGAAGAAGCCGAAGCTCTCTTGGAATCGCTCTCTGGAGGTGAAAAAAGTGGAGAAGAATCTGAAGAAGAGTCCTCTTCACAGTGAACACGTTCGCTTGAACGCTAAGTTCACAGAATTCGCTGGCTGGACCTTGCCTCTTGAATTCGAAGGAACGTTGAGAGAACACAGAAAAGTTAGAGAAACCGTGGGTGTTTTCGACGTCTCTCACATGGGAGAGATAATTATTGAAGGTCCTGACGCCGTGAGATACGCTGATTTTTTAGTAACGAACGATGTGATCCACCTCAAACCTGGACAAGCTCGCTACACGCCCATGTGCAATGAAGAAGGCGGGATACTGGACGATCTGATCGTGTACAAGCTCGCTACGGAGAAAGTGATGTTGGTGGTGAACGCTGCAAACGTTGACAAGGACCTTCATTGGATCGAATCGCACACTTCGGATTTCGATGTGAAAGTTCACGACGTTTCGGAAAATTTCGCTTTGATAGCCTTCCAAGGGCCGAAAGTCGAGGAACTCTTGCAACCCCTGAGTAGTGTCAAATTGTCTCGGATACCTTATTATTCTTTCACCCACGGTAGGATCAGTGGAATACCGTGCATGATCTCGCGAACTGGTTACACCGGTGAAGATGGATTTGAATTCTATGTAAATCCCGATGCCGCCGTTGTCCTGTGGCGGAGACTATACGATACCGTGAAGGCAAGTGGCGGAGCTCTTTGCGGTCTCGGAGCCAGAGATACGCTGAGATTAGAAGCCGGATATCTACTCTATGGAAACGACATGGACGAATCCGTAACACCTTTGGAAGCTGGCTTGTCCTGGACGGTGAAGTTCGAGAAAGGAGCATTCATGGGAAGAGAGGCTATTCTGATCAGAAAAGAGAAAGGGGTTGAGAAGCGTCTTAGGGGCCTCGTCGTCGAAGGAAAAGGCATACCAAGATCTGGAGATCTTGTGGTCGTTTCAGGAGAAGAGATCGGTACTGTCACCAGTGGGAATTTTTCTCCAGCACTTGGAAAATCCGTGGCTTTAGCGTATGTGAAAAAGGAGCATGCCAAAGAGGGAACAGCGGTCGAAGTTGTAACCAAGAAGAAGAGACTGAAGGCGAAGATCGTAAGGCCTCCTTTCTATAGAGGTTCTGTTAAATCCCATTGAAAAGGAGGGACGAGTGTCCTGCTCTATCCATGGCAGTACTACGAGAGAATAGCTGAGTCTTACGACGATTATTACGAGACCTCCCCTCAGGGGAGGTTATATGTTCAACTCATCAAGGCGTTGTTGGAAAGAGCACTCGAAGCACATGAAGATCTCGGTATTGTGTTGGAGATCGGAGGGGGAACCGGAACCTGGACTCCCCTTCTGGCAAAGCGAGCCACTCGGGTGGTTTTCGTCGAACCCTCCCGAAAGATGCTGAATATCGCTCGGAAGAAGAATCGTGATTTCACGAATGTGGAATATGTTCAATCCACGCTGGAAGAATTCGTGTGCCCGGTGAAAGCCGATACCCTCGTGGTACTGGGCGATGTGCTCAGCTACGTCACCGATGCTGAAAAAGCTATGAAAAAACTCTGGAGCCTCAGCAAACGTGGAGCAATTCTGATTGGTTCAGTGGATGGGTACTATCGCGGTGTTCGAGAGGTAATAACGGTGGGAGCTTTTGACGTTCTGAGAACTTTGGAGAGATTCAAAAGATTGCAAGTAGGCAATCCCAAACTCACAAGCGAAAGCATGTTGACCAGAATGTACACCCCGTCGGAACTTGAGAACTTATTGGAATCCAATGGCTTCTCGTGTCAAACTCTCGCTGGAGTGGACGTGTTTGGACCATACGAAGACCGGTTTCTGTCCAGGCATATGGAAGAGATTGTCAGTGTAGAACTGAGATATTCCATGGATCGCCAAGTACTTGGGGTGGCAGAGCATCTGTTCTTCCTCGCGCGTAGGCGATGGTAGACTATGCTGAGGTATAGACTGCGAACGCGCCGTACCGAAGACCTGATAGAACTCGCGCAATCTGGATACAAGGATGCGATGGATCTAGTTATAGAGCGATATTATCCCATGGTGATCAAGATCGCGTCGAGATATTATGGAAGTTGGGCGGAATTCAGTGATCTGGTGCAGAACGGCCTTCTTGGGCTGATGAAAGCGATCCTTTATTTCGATCGGAAAAAGTCGAGCTTTTCTTCTTTTGCTTGGAGAAGCATCGACTCAGAAATCAAGTCTTTCTTGACTTATTTGAATAGGAAGAAAAATCTCGTGCTTACGGAGGCTTTTAAAATTGAGGCAAGCTTTGAAGACGAGTCAGATGAGGAACCTTCCTATATGTTAGCCCAAGATGAGGGGGAAAATCCCGATGAGAACTTTTGGAAAGAGTACGTAGTGGAAAGGTTGAAAATGGATATGAGCGGAGAAGAACAAGGGATCATTGACATGTGGTCTAAAGGATACACCTACAACGAAATAGCAGAAGAAATGCATGTTTCCTTCAAGAAAGTGGACAACACCGTTCAAAAAATCAGAAGAGTCTTAGGATGGATGGTGGAGCTTCGCAAGACGATGGATGAAGCCTTCCGGAGAAGATAATTCCGAAGAGGAGGATGGAGTGTGAGGCGAGCGATCATTTTTCTTCTGGCCATAGTTTTCGTGACAGCTCTCTCAATAGTCTTTTCAGTGGCGGCGTTTCTCAAGGTTACAACCGTCCAGTTAGAGCTCCGAAACGAGCTCACCGCTCAAAGTGACAGGCTATCTGAAAGAATCGAGGCGTTGCAAGGAGATGTTGAAAAGTTGAAGGTGCTTTTGGGACCAGGGGGAAGTGTGGAGAAACTCCTCACAAAGACGAATTACGTGGAGAAAATGTTGCAAGATGTAGAGCGAGTTCTGACTGAAATGCAAAGCGAAGAAATGGTAGGGTACTTCCAGATCTTCATTTCAGGAAAAGACAGGGTATGGATTGGGGTGAAAGAGGGAGCAGAGAGCTCGCGATACCTGTTTTCGAAAGAACTCAAGCCTGGCCTCGCGCCCTACAGGTTCTACTTTTTCAAACGTCCCACTGTAGAAACTCAGTACGCCTTCGTTGTGAGTCCTGATTGTGTGATCGAGAGTGGGGACCCGTCTCGAACGGTTTTGTTGATCTACAACCAAGGGGTTTCAAAGGCTGTGACCATGAGCGACTTCAAGATAAATGGACTGGCAAAAACGTTCAATCTGTACATACCTGGAAGGTAAGGTGAATATATGAAGGTGAAAACCCCCGAAATGCTCGTGTGGCCTTTCCTGTTGGCCGCACTCTTCAGTGACCAGATCACGAAGTACCTCGTAGAAAACCACGTAGCTCTTTACGATTCCATCGAAATCTTGGACGGTTTTCTCCGGCTCACCCATATCAAGAACACCGGTGCTGCTTTCGGGATCTTCCAACAAGCTACAGGTTTTCTGGTGATCGTGACAGGAGTGATGATAGTTGTCATAGGGGTAGCTGCGTGCATATTCTCAAGTCGTTCTCCGTTCTTTGCTGCGGGGTTCGGTTTGATCCTCGGAGGAGCCATGGGAAACTTTATCGATCGACTGAGGATGGGGTATGTGGTGGACTTCTTTCACTTGTCATTGTGGCCTGCTGTGTTTAACGTTGCGGATTTAAGCGTGGTGGTGGGGGCGATCTCCCTTGGATACGGATTGCTTTTCGCAGGAAGTCATCGAAGTGACCCAACGAGAAGAAGGTTGGAGGCTGGACGTTTTCTTGAAGGAGAAGCTCAAGGGAAAGGTTTCCCGC
>QNAP01000045.1 GCA_003641795.1 Thermotogae bacterium
ACCTCCAATCCGTTCACTTCCATCGATTTTACCAGGCCGCACACACCTGATCATGTTAAAATGAAGTCGAAGATTGCTTGGAAAGGGAGGGAGTCTTATGAAGAGGATCCTCATGTTACTGTTGGCCGTTTTTATGATCTCGGTGAGTCTTGCTCAGCTCAACGATGTTCCCGTGAATCATTGGGCATACGACAGCGTGAAAAAATTGGTAGAGATGAAGATACTCAGTGGCTTCCCAGACGGTACATTTAGAGGAAACGATCCCCTCACGAGATATCAGACAGCGGTCGCTCTCGACAGGTTGATGCAGTATTTGGAAACGAGGATAGACGCCTCCGTTGATGCGAGTTTGAAGAACGAGCTTGCTCAGCTCAGGAGCCAATCTTCGGATCTGAGAAAGCGGACGGAGACCATCGAAGCTGTGTTGGAAGGTTTGGTCAACACGCTTCGCAACCTGGATGAAAACTACGGTCAACTCTCTGACGAACTAACACAACTCAAGAGTTCGTTGGAAAACCTCAAAAGTCAGGTGGTTCCCCCGGTGACCGAAGAAGCCGTGGACAAGAAGATAGCAGATAAGATTACAACCTTTGCTTCGCAGTTGAACTCCAGTGTTGCACAACTGGAAGCCCGGCTGACAGCTCGCATGGATCAACTCGAAAAAGGTTACACCCAAGACCTGGCCGATCTCAACGCGAAGTTGAAAGCGCTCGAAGTTGATCTCCAAGAAACCAAAGCCGAGATCGTGAAAATGAGCGATAGTTTCGCATCACAGAAGGCGATGGAAAACCTAGTAAAGGATCTTTCTTCACAGATTACGGATATTCGCTCTCAAACGACGGCGCTAGCAGAACAAGCGAGCAAGCTGGAACCCATGACAACCGAGCTTTCTCGCTATGGCGTGGATATAGAAAGTCTCAAGCAGCGTGTCGGCTCCGTGGAAAGCATCGCATCGAATCTTTCTAAGAACCTCGAATCCGTTCAGGCCCAACTCAAAGAGTTCGCAACACGATTCGCCAGTCTGGAAAATAAAGATGCCGAGTTGGAAACACGGCTTTCATCGCTGGAATCCACTCCCTTCGCTTCACAGATCGACGTTATGAAGGACGTGATCATTGGCGTTTCGAAGAACGTTGATGAACTCTCGCAAAGAGTTCAGGCACTGGAATCAAACAGTGCGACGGTGGCTCTGATAAATCAAGAAGTCAAAGTCCTGCGTTCCCGAATGGATCTGAACTTTGGCCAGCTCGCGGAGATCAAGGTCACGTTGAACAACCATCAAAAGATCATTACCCAGCTCAACACTAAAATCGATCAACAGGCCGCAAGTGTGAAGAATTTGGAAACAGAGCTATCCAGCTTAAAGAGCGAGGTCAACGCTGTAAGTACGTCGTATAAAACAGCACTAGATAAGGCGAGCGAGGCTTTGAACGAAACCGAGAAACTGCGCCGAGAAATGGAAAAAAGGGCCTCCATAGATGATGTGAACGCACTCGCAGAAGATGCCCAATCGGCCAAGAGTACTGCCAAGCAGGCCCAGATCCTGGGGTGGTTCTCGACGATCCTCTCGCTTTTGGCAGCGGGAATGGCCGTTATGTACATGCTTTCAAGTCCATGAGTGAATTGGAGGTTCGATAATGACCTGGGTTTACATAGAGGAGATCGCAAAGCACGTTGGTGAGGATGTCGAAATAAGAGGTTGGGTGTGGAGAAGGCGTGCCAGTGGTGGCATTGCCTTTTTGCACCTCAGAGATGGGACGGGTTTCATACAGGCTGTGATCGATAAGACAACGCAGCACGAAGACCTTTTCGAACAAGTCAAGAAGCTCGACATCGAGTCGAGCGTCGTGGTACGAGGCAGGGTGGTGGAAGAACCACGGGCTCCTGGAGGTTACGAGATCAAGCTCGAGGATTTGGAAGTCGTCCAACAGCCTCTCGAGCCTTTTCCCATTCGTAAGAAAGACCACGGTGTTGACTTTTTAATGGATCACAGACACTTGTGGATCAGGTCCAAACGGCAATTCCATATCTTGAGAATCCGCCACGAGGTTATCAAGGCCATCAGGGAGTTTTACAACGAGAGGGGTTTCGTTCTGGTCGATACGCCCATCTTCACCGGGTCCGTAGGTGAGTCTGCAGGTAACACTTTTGAACTCGATTACTTCGATTATGGGAAGGTGTACCTTGCACAAACAGGACAGCTTTACTTGGAAGCGGCGTGTATGGCGTTGAGTAAGGTTTATAATCTCGGCCCCACTTTCCGGGCGGAGAAATCCAAGACACGTAGACACCTCATCGAGTTCTGGATGAACGAGGCTGAGGTAGCTTATTACGAACATGAAGACAACATCCGCCTCCAGGAAGAGCTGGTCTCATTTCTGGTGAAGAAAGTCCTCGAGAGGGCTTCACATCACCTATTGGAAATAGGGAGAGACATCAAGAAGCTCGAGAAGGTGGAACCACCTTTTCATCGGATTACTTACGACGACGCCGTTGAATTCCTGAAGAAGAAAGGTTACGAGATCAAGTGGGGCGACGATATGGGAGGAGATGAAGAAACGGCCATAAGCAGCGAATTTGAAAAACCTGTGGTTATAGAGCGGTATCCACGGATGGCCAAAGCCTTCTACATGCAACCGGATCCAGAGCGACCCGAGGTGGTTCTTTGCAACGACATGATAGCACCGGAAGGTTATGGAGAAATCATAGGTGCGTCTCAAAGGATCCACGATTACGACCTCCTGGTGGAGAGAATCCAAGAGTTTGGATTACCCTTGGAAAATTACGACTGGTATTTAGATTTGAGAAAGTACGGGACCGTTCCCCACAGCGGGTTCGGACTCGGTGTAGAGAGAACCATCGCGTGGATCTGTGGATTGGACCACGTGAGGGAAGCTGTACCTTTTCCCAGAATGCTTTACAGGCTACGGCCGTAAGGAAAGCAAAAAGGGAGGCGGAAAATGTCCAAGGTTACGAGCCCCAGGGAGACCGTTGAAGATGGGTTCATGGTCTCTCTAAGACCGCGGACGCTCGAAGAGTACGTGGGTCAGGAGAAGATAAAGAAGCGTTTGATCGTTGCGATGGAAGCCGCACGAATGCGTGGAGAACCGTTGGACCACATTTTGCTTGCCGGCCCTCCTGGATTGGGTAAAACTACCCTTGCGCACATAATCGCCAACGAAATGAATGCTCGCATTCATGTCACCAGCGGACCGATCATCGAAAGACAAGGAGATTTAGCAGCCATCGTCACGAGTTTGGACTTCCAAGATGTTCTCTTCATCGACGAAGTGCACAGACTCAGCAAAGTGGTAGAGGAGATACTCTATGCCGCCATGGAAGATTTCAAGCTCGACATAATGATAGGGAAAGGCCCCAGCGCTCGATCGATCCGAATAGACGTGGAGCCCTTTACCCTCGTGGCCGCTACCACCAGGAGTGGGCTGATAAGCGCGCCCTTGAGGAATCGTTTCGGTATGGTCTTCGAACTAGACTTTTATAGCGAGGAAGAGATAAAAGAAATCGTCGAACGCACCGCACGGAAGTTGGGGATCGAAATCGTTGAAGAGGCCGCGAGTTACGTAGCACAACGCTCCCGAGGTACTCCTCGCATTGCTAATCGCTTAGTGAAACGCATTCGCGACGTGGCAACGATAAAAAAGACTAACGTCATCACCCTCGCGATCGCGCGCGAGACCATGAAGATGCTGGAAATAGATGATCACGGCTTGGACAGTGTGGATAGAAAGATCCTGAAGGTGATCATCGAGACCTTCAACGGTGGCCCTGTGGGGATAAAGGCCTTGGCAGCTTCCATGGGTATGGAACCAGATACCATCAGCGAAGTCTACGAACCTTATTTGTTGCAGGCAGGCTTCATAGCCAGAACGCACAGGGGTAGAGTGGTCACTGAAAAAGCGTGGAAGCACATGGGTTACAGCAAGGCCGTTGGACCCCTGTGGGATGAAGATGGATGAGAAGCGGCTTATTCAGCGTTACGAAACCGTGAGGACACGGATTGCGCGTGTTGCAGAACGAGCGGGGAGGTCTCCTGGAGAGATCACGTTGGTAGCTGTAACAAAGAACGTACCAGCTGAGTTGATCCGTCAAGCGGCTGGATTGGGAATGAAACATTTCGGTGAGAACAGAGCGCAAGAACTGAGAGAGAAGTACCAGCATCTAACCCACCTCCGCGTGACATGGCATTTCATAGGCAGGATACAGACGAATAAGGTGAAGTACTTTGTACCTATATGTCAGTACGTTCACTCTGTTTGGAGAGTAAATGAAGTCATGGAGATACAGAAGCGAGCGGAACGTTTGGACAAGACGATTTATGTGTTTGTCGAGGTCAACACCTCCGGTGAGGAAAGCAAAGCCGGGTTACAACCAGATCAAGTGAAAGCTTTTCTCTCACAGGTTTTACCTTATGATCGGTTACGCTTTATCGGACTCATGACCATGGCCCCGTTGACTCGGGAAAAGTCTGTTATAAGGGCGTCCTTCAGAACGCTTAGAGAACTGCGCGATCATCTGGAGCAGTACAACAAGGGTAACGTGGAGATCCGTGAACTCTCCATGGGCATGTCCAACGATTTCGAGATAGCCATTGAAGAAGGTGCCACGTATTTGCGAATCGGTTCCGCCATCTTCAAGAGCGAGTGAACGGAAAGAGGGTGAAAAAGAGTTGTTTCTCTTGTCCAATTTCATAGGTGCTGTGGCGCTGATACTCAGGATTCTCATAAATATCGAAATCATTGCCATCATTATTTCAGCACTTCTCAGTTGGATAGTACCGTACCGACACCATCCGGTGCGGACCTTCTTCGATGGGCTCGCAGAATTCGTGGTGGGGCCACTCAGGAGAGCTCTTCCACTACGTGCTGGTATCTTTGACTTCACTCCGCTGTTAGCGATACTTTTGTTGGTCTTCTTCGATCGTTTCATCGTTGAATCCCTTTTTGACCTGGCGAGGATGCTGAGATGAGAGTGGGCATCGTATTCAATCCGACTATCCCAGGTGCGCAGCATGAAAGCACGCTTTTGGAGCAATATCTACGCTTGCGGGGTGCTGAAATTGCTTTCGTTCGTCCAGTGAACGAAATACCGGATATAGGTTGCGATACTCTGATGGTGATGGGCGGGGACGGTTCCATGCTACAAGTGGCCCATTGGCTTGCTGAGACTGGAATCCCCGCATTGGGTATCAAGCAGGGCAGACTCGGTTTTCTCATGGCTTACGGTATTGACGAATACGAGGTTGCCATAGACGCGCTGGTTCAAGGTAAGCTCCAGAAGATACAGGCCAATATGCTGGAAGTCTTATTTTCAAACGGAAAAAGACGTTACGCGTTGAACGATTTCGTCTTGGAACGTTTTTCGAATCACCGTACGATAGAGGTCGAAGTTCAAACGAATGAAGGTGATCTCGTCTTCCTTGGTGATGGTGTGGTGGTGTCGTCACCCATAGGTTCGACTGCTTACAACCTTGCAGCCGGTGGAGCCGTGGTTTGTCCGACTCTAAAGATTATCCAAATTACGCCGTTGAATCCTCATGGGGTTATGAGAACCTCCGTCTTGCTACCCGGCGATTCTTCGATCTCACTCCGGGTTCTTCGGGGTACTGGTAAAGCTGTTTTTGACGGCATTTCCGCTGTTGAAATAAGGGAGGGATTCTCAGCCAGAGTACGGTTCTCAAGCAAAGTGGTAACTTTGCTCAAGAGCGAAAAACATCGCTTTTTTGAAGTTCTCAAAGCGAAGTTCAGCTTTGGAAAGAGTCGAATGGATTGAGGTGGGCAACGTGACTCTGGCGAAACGCTGGGTTGAGGAATATGAAAAGAATTGGACGAGATTTCTGAGATTCCAGGAAGGTGTCTTCAATGAATGGTTCGAAGGGATTGAAAACCTGGACAGAAAGGTTTTCGAAAAAGTGTTGAGCTATTTCGATCAGATCTGCAACTACTATGTGGAGCTGACACGCGACTTCATCACCACCATGGCGGTAGCTTCTCCCATGGGCCAGGAAGTGCGGAAGATGTTGGGAATGCAGAACGCAGCCGGGAAGGGATTTAACGCCATGATGACGTTGGAAAAAGTATCGAAGGTTTTCTGCGAACTCTCAGAGTTCTACACTTCGATTCCGGGTGATGTGATCAAGATGGCCAAAACCGTTTACCAGATTCACGACCATGTGGTCTCTCTTGCGTTTTGCAAGACGAACAAGGTTAAAGAGATGTCCACAATTTGCTCAACAGACAACAGGGTGGACATGTACAAGCAGGCCATCCTTTCTGAACTTTTGAAAAACGAGACCGAAAAGAGCCAAAAACTCTTCAAGATAGTGAATTACTTGGAAGAAATCGGAGATGCGTGCACCGCTATGGGATGTGAGATCGTCTTCGCTTTAGAAGGAACCCAAGGCTTTTGCCACAATGACAGCTATAGGATACTGGAGGGAAACCGGTAGGTGTACACCCTTTACAAGTACGTTATCAAGGAAACACTCTTGCCCTTTCTTATAGGTCTCGGTGGTTTCGTAGTTTTCGTTAGCGTTGAACTCCTTTACCAACTCTCCGATACTATAGTGAGATACCGGGTGGGCTTCGACAAGCTCCTCCTCTTGCTCTATTACCAGTTGCCGTACTTCCTCGTGATGGGCATCCCCGTGGGTGCTCTCTTTTCCATCTTTTGGGTCATTTCACGACTCAGTGCTGATAACGAGATAGTGGCGATACAAGTACATGGAATAAACCTGAAACGACTGGTCATCCCTTTTCTGATCGTCTCTCTCGTTCTCAGTGGTTTGGCGTACGTTCTCAACGACTACCTCGTGCCAACAGCCAACAGGAAGTTTTTCGAGGCACAGTACAAGTATATTTACCGCAAGAATCCAGAAAGCTTTTCGGAACTGGTGCGAACCAACACGTTCTTCAAAGTCAGAGAGAATCAGTACTTCTACATAGAAGAATTCGAGAAATCATCGAATACTTTCAAGGATGTCCTCATTTACGAACTGGGGAGCAAGGTAACAGTTACCCATGCGAAACGGGCAAAGAAAGAAGGAAACGTTTGGATACTCGAAGATGGTAGGGTGTACACAGTAGATAGTAACGGGCTTTTATCTTTCGATGCCAGTTTCAAACGTATGAACTTAGACATATCCCAAGAGATAGAGGAGTTCGTCAGATCGTCCAAGAGCTCCAAAGAAATGACGAGCCGTGAGCTCAAACGTCGAATAGAGAACTTCAAGAAGCTTCACGTGGAAACAGCCGCATTGGAAGTGGAGTATCAAAGCAAATTTGCCACTTCCTTGGCTCCCTTGATAATCGTAATACTCGGAGTTCCCATATCGTTAGTATTCAATATAAGAACCAAATCGTGGAGCGTGATACTTACTTTCATATTAGTAGTGCTCTACCAGGGAAGTGACGCTTGGATTTCGGCCCTCGGCAAAGAAAAGTACCTTCCTCCGTCTCTGGCCCCCTGGATTCCCAATCTGATCTTCGGCCTGTGCGGTTTCACCATGTTCGTTCTCCTCGACACGAAGCTACTCCTGGTCACCAGAGATCGCATTCTCGCTGTCTTCAAAAGGAAGAACCTTCTGTTCATTGCGTTGCTCCTCATAGGAGCGGGAACTTTATTACAGGGGGAGATAATCAGAATAACTGCCGAAGAAGCCGTTGCCCACGGTGAAACGCTCGTAGCCGAAGGCAACATCACGGTGAAATATTCCGATCTCACCGTTCACGCGAGCGCGGCCACGATTACTTCCGAAATCGCCACTTTTTCTGGAAATGTACGTATCCTCAGTCCAGATATAAACGAAACGACAGGAGAGACCTTGGTTGTAAACGACGAACGTGCCACCATAACCAACGCACGTTTTGCGGAAGGGGACCTCCTTCTGATCTCCCCTCTGATGACCATCACCTTTTCACAAGAGGCGAACAACAGGAGTTACGAAGTGATCGAATCTGATAGGGAATCCACGGTGGTACAGGAAGATCGCAGCTATCGAGTCGCTCGTTTTGTTTACGAACGTCATCTCGGTATGCTGACAGCGTGGGAGGTCAAGGGAAAAGAAAAGGTGAAAAACAAAAAAGGGCAGATGAAGTGGGTCAATGTTGTGGGACCAAAGATCCAAATAGAAATTGACGACGACCTTTCTACCTCCACAATTTATTCCGGATATATCACCACGTGCGACCTCGAAGAACCTCACTATCGTTTCGAAGCCAGAAGAGTTGTGATACTTCCGAGCAAGGTGCTGGTGAGCGAAGATATGTTTCTCGATCTTCTCGGTGTTGTAGTTCTCTACTACCCTATTTACTTTCTCGACGTTAGTGGAGGAAAGCAGCCCGTGGAATTCTCAGCAAGTTTCGGTTCCAACGACGGATTTGGATTTATCGTGAGGAACAACTTCGAACTCTTCGGGGGTGAAGGAACGGTCGTTTACAGCTATAAAGAAAAAGGAGAAGAAGCGGGAAAGAAGACGTACATCGAATACACGTATCCCTTCAACGATTACACCTCTTTGAAGTTCCGTTTCGACGCGCCCTCCAAACTTGGAATTTCTTATGGAACCAAGCTCTGGGGATTTTCACTGGGTTTGGGTTACAACAGTGAATCTACCGAAGCGGGTAAGAAGTCCAGCCTTGGACTCACCCTGAAGCAAAAGGTGGGTAAACGAGAGATCGTGGTGACATCTTCAGAAAACATCCGAGAAGATGGCGCAAAGGTATTGATACCGATAAATATGACCCTCAAAAAATACCCGCTATCCCAACCTCCCTGGAGTTTCCAAATCTCCAACTTAGGCTTCAAGATCTCCTCTTTCGCCAACCCAGGCGAATTTGCATTCCAAAAACTCGGTTCTGGAAGCCTCGAGTTTACCATGTCGGGAAGTTACGGATTGAACTCCGGGGAAAAGGTGAAAAATTCGGGATCATTAGGACTCTCTCTCATAAGAAGGGACGAATCTCTGACCTCCTCACTCTTCCTCGACCATCTTGCGAGCTTTGATATCCTTAACGCTTCTGCCAAGAACTTCATGGGGTCCACAACACAAAAGATAAATTTGAGTGTTGCTGGAGGGATAAGCACCTCACGAAATGCTGAGCGTTGCGGTTTCAAACTCTCCTACAGTTGGAATTGGGAGGTTCCAACGAAGATACTCAGTGTCGGTGTGGGATACACCCTTCAAGAATCCAACGGGCGAAACATAGGAGCCTTTAAATCGTTTAACGCTGATCTGAACAGCATTTCAGCAGGGCTCACGTTGAAGGCACTCCCCATTGCAGTCGTCAGTTTGGAAAAGATCGGTTACGATTTTAAAACCCATACTTGGTCTAATCTCGAGCTCAGCACGTCCAGCAAATGGCAGTTCGGCTCTCTTGCTCTTAAGCTGACGAGTAAGACACCCATCTATATAGCGGATGGCAGCGCCTTGAAAAAGACCTCGTGGCAGATAACCACCACGCTGAAAACTCGGAGGGTATCTTTGAACAACACCAGTGCCTTCGCAGTGGACTATTTGAGTGGTACCCCCATAGAGAGTGTGAACAACAAGTTCTCGCTTCGAATCGGAAAACTCTGGTATCTCGACTCTTTCAAGTTTTCAGGGACTTACATACTCGATTTGTCTCACGGTTTTGAAATCTCGAAACTCGACTCCAAACTCGAGTTCGTGTTCTTTGGAATCAAACACACCTTCAAAAAGCTCAGATTCTATCAAGATCGGTGGATCCTGGACTATTTCACAACTTTTCATGGCTGGTCTACGGGTATTTCAGGCACTTTCTACGAAAGTGGGGCGATAGGTGGCGGAAAGCTTACGTTGGGGTTCCCTCTTCACTGTTGGAATGGCCGTTTGTACACCGAATTTTCCAAGAAAAGTGGAGGGATTACCGAAGGTTGGGATGTGGGAAAGGTATCACTGACTTTTTACATTAAGGATTTTCCTGAAAAATTTTTCAGCTTTTCTGTGAATCCTTGGGGATTCAACGCTGGGATCTTTTGAGGTTCCAAAACTCGAGATAAAAGTATGGTGAGCCTGAAACCGTTAAACGAAGTGGAGATGACAGGAGGGATGTGTAT
>QNAP01000046.1 GCA_003641795.1 Thermotogae bacterium
AGGTAAAGTCGGAAATCGTCGTGCCCATGAAACGGGGAAAACATGTCGTGGGAGAGCTGGACATCGATAGCCACACACTTAGCGCCTTCGATGAAAGTGATCGGATGTTCCTCGAGTGGGTTTGTAAAAGGGTCGTGGAAAGATACTTCATGGGGGACTGAGTTTCGTGAGCGTGTATCTGTTGCGTGCACCTGCGAAGCTGAATCTGTATTTGAGGGTTTTTGATAAGACCGAGGATGGATATCACGAAATCGAGTCTCTGACCCAGACCATCGATCTCAGTGATTACCTCGAGGTGGAATTCACCAAAGGAGTGGGAATAAAGGTTAACGTCACTTCGGGGTCGTTCAACGTGAACCCTGAAGCGAACACGTTGATACGGACTTATGAAGTTTTGGAAGAAGAGTATGGGGGGATCGATTTTGGGCTGGTTGTAAAACTTCACAAACGCATTCCCATAGGTGGAGGACTCGGAGGAGGGAGCTCTGATGCTGCAGCTCTACTCAGGTTTTTGAGAGGTGTTCTGGGCATTTCCATGGACGAAACTTTGAGGGTGGCCTTCAAAGTCGGAAGCGATGTACCCGCACTCTTGTTTGGCGGTACTGTTCTCGTTCGGGGTCGAGGTGAAATCGTGGAGCAACTTGAACCCCTCCCACGCTATGGAGTCTTTCTCAACTGTCCGGAATTCCCAGTTGATACTCGCCAAGCTTATCTGTGGCTTGATGAGACCAGAATTGAATTTCCATCCCACACCGCTATGGATTGCTATGAAGCTCTAAATCGTGGGGATTTTGGCCTCGTTTGGAACGACTTTCGATCCGTGATCAGCAGGAAGGTACCGCCAGTGGAGAAAGCTTTGAAAGAATTTGAAAAACAACATGGAAAAGCCTTCCTTACAGGCTCTGGTTCTTGTGTGTTTTCTCTGAGTGTTTCCCACAGCGATCATTCATTCCTTCCAAGATTCGACATAACCTGAATCTTCTTCTTGGCACGTTTGAGGTCTTCTTCCATAGCCTGTTGTAGTTCTCCCAATGAATTGAATTTCAATTCCGGTCGCATGTACTCTATTAGTTCGACTTCAATATTCTCTTCGTACAGATCTCCCCCGGCGTATCCGATTATGTGGACTTCATACTTGACATCCTCCGCGCTTTCCACAGTGGGACGGATGCCTATGTTCATGAGTCCAAAATAGTCTTGGTTCCTCACGCGAACCTTCGCAAGATAGACGCCGAATTTTGGTATCACGAGCCTTTCGTGTCCCCGTTCAATGTTTGCCGTTGGAAAATTCAAGCGAGTACCCAAGCACCTTCCTCTTATAACTTCCCCCATTATCTTGTAAGGATTACCAAGAAGAATAGCCGCTTCTTTTACCTTGCCTTCCATTATCAACGACCTTATGCGAGAGCTACTGACCTTGGCCCCCCCATTTTCAACTTGGGGGACGATCCGCACCTCGATATTGTGTGAACGCGCAAGGCCTTTCAAAAGCTCGGCATTCCCGGTGGCTTTCTTTCCAAATTTGAAATCACTGCCCACTACGATACCTTTGACACGGCTCTCTTTGAGCAGGGACACGAAATCCTTGGGGCTGAGATCTTTCAATTCTACCAGATCGAGAAAAAAGACACCATCAACGCCCAGATTGTACAGCTGGGCAGAACGGTAGGTCGGAGGATAAAGGAGTCCGGGAAATCCTTCCCGGTCCAGGTAATACTCGAAAGGATAAATGAAGCTGAGAACTTGAAAGGATGTCTGGAGTTTTTGTGCAAACTTTTTTCCGGCTTCCAACAACTTACGATGCCCTATGTGAAGGCCATCAAAGATGCCTATAGCAACGGTAAAGGTCCCCATTTGATCACTCTCAGAACTCGGTCATGCCGGAGTAGACTTTTCCAATAGCCTCGAGAATCTCGGAAGGAGAGATTAGCTCTCCGCTGATCTTTGAAACGATTTCGAAGTGTCGTCGATCTTTGAAGATTCTGGAAACTTCCCTGGCGACTTGTCCGGTGTTCAGCTCGGCCACCACAACTCCAATCGTGTGCTTTCCCAGCTGTCTGAGCCGCTTGAAGGGAAATGGCCAGATGGTGATGGGTCTGAAGAAGCCCACAGGTATGCCATCGTTTCGTGCCATTTTTACCGCTCTTATAGCACTTCTTGCGACGGAACCGTAGGCTATCACCAAGATTTCCGCATCTTCCACCATGCACTCATCATAGAGGATCAACTTGTCGGCGTGGAGTCTGATCTTATCCTGGAGTCTCCGCAGAAGCCTTTCGGCGACCTCGGGAGTTCCCACAGGGAACCCGCTTTCGTCGTGGACCAATCCCGTCACATGGAAACGTGTCTTCCCCATCTTTGCCAGAGGTATGGTGCTCACATCTTCGGTCTCTTCAAATGGAACGAAGATTTCCTCCTCGTATTCCTCGTCACTTTTTCGCGCTAAAGTTTCTATTTCTTCGTCCGACGGCAACTCTACTGTTTCACGGATGTGGCCCAATACCTCATCCATAAGGAAGATCACAGGGTTTCTGAATTCTTCCGCGAAATTGAACGCTTTGATGATCAATCTGTACACTTCTTCCACGGTAGAAGGGTAGAGAGTGATCACCGGATGATCTCCATGTGTACCCCAGCGTGCCTGCATTATATCGCCTTGGCCCGGTTTTGTCGGCAAACCTGTACTCGGGCCACCACGTTGCACGTCCACAAATACCACAGGAGTTTCCGTCATACACGCGTATCCGATGGCTTCCTGCATGAGGCTGAACCCCGGCCCGCTCGTGGCTGTCATGGATTTCACTCCGGCAAGCGAAGCACCAATGACTGCGGCGGCACTGGCAAGCTCATCTTCCATCTGGATAAAGACTCCGCCCATCTTTGGAAGTTCCTTCGCCATGACTTCCATGATCTCAGAAGACGGTGTTATGGGATAACCAGCATAAAACCTGCATCCTGCCTTTATGGCGCCAAGGGCGCAGGCTTCATTACCTTGCAGGAGAATCCGTTCGCCCAACTTTTTCTACCACCTTTACGTCTATTGCAAAATCCGGACACAAGTTCTCGCACATCATACAACCAATACACGTGGAATGGTCTTCGACGACGGGAACATCCAATGCCCCTCGTTTAATGGTTGATGTGGGACATACCGAATAACATATACCGCACTTCTTACACCATTCAAGCTCAATATCCACCTGGTAAGAGCCCTTCCTTGTTCCCATGTTCAACCTCCACCATGTCTATTGTAACATCGCTAAAAATACTCCCGCGGCCACCGCCGATCCTATCACTCCTGCCACGTTCGGTCCCATAGCGTGCATGAGGATGAAGTTGGTGGGGTCGTCTCGTTGTGCTATTTGTTGTGCAACTCTTGCGGAGTTGGGAACTGCGGAGACTCCCGCTCCACCGATGAGTGGATTCACTTTGTGCTTCGAAAAGAGGTTCATGAGCTTGGCCAGTAAAACGCCAGAGGCAGTGGCGATCACGAAAGCCGCTGCACCGAGTCCCACGATTTTCAGACTCGCTGGTGTCAGGAAAGTTTCCGCCCTTGCGAGAGATCCTACAGAGATGCCTAGTAGTAGAGTAACACTGTCGAGAAGGTAACGGGAAGACGCTTCAACCAGCCTTCTCGTGACACCAGATTCTTTCAACAAGTTACCCAACATGAGCATCCCGACGAGAGGAAGTGCCTTTGGAACCAAGAGGGTGATCACGACAGTGCTAGCAATGGGAAAGAGGATTCTCTCCAACTTGGAAACTTCTCTGAGCTGCTCCATACGGATCATCCGTTCCTTTTTAGTGGTGAGAAGTTTCATCACGGGAGGTTGAATTATCGGAATCATGGCAATGTAGGAATAAGCTGCTATGCCTATCACAGAGAGGAGTTCAGGTGCCAGCTGTGTGGATATGTAGATAGAAGTGGGACCATCGGCTCCTCCAATGATACCTATGGAAGCTGCCTGAGGCAATGTGAACCCCATAAATTTCGCTATGATGAAGGTGAGAAATATTCCAGCTTGCGCGCCGGCACCCAGAAAGATCGTCTTTGGATTCGACAACAGGAAAGAAAAATCGGTGAGCGCACCGATACCTAAAAAGATCAAAGGGGGATACACATCTAAGAGAAGGCCTTGCTGTATGTACCAGAGTAGGCCTCCAGGATTCCCGTTGGTGGGTGGCATCATGATGGCAGTGTAGGCTGCGGGAATGTTTCCCATGATGATGCCGAAAGCTATGGGGATCAACAGTAGAGGTTCGGCGTGTTTGACGATAGCGAAGTAGATCAGTATTCCAGCGACAGCGAACATGATGAAGTTCCCTACGGTAAGGCCCATTACGGCCATGGAGTTGAGATACTCGAGTATGTTTTCCACCACGTTCCATTCCTCCTCTATTTTGAAAACTTCTATTAAAGCTTTTTTGAATCGTATTCTCTTTTCTTGGCAAGATCTACTGTAGTGTAAACATCCTTGCCAAGATAAAGAGGAGCACTATAATTGGGTTTACCATCTTCATCGAAAGCTCGAGGATCGTAATGAACACCCACGATTTTTTCTACAAACAAATAACGTGTGATCGCCACAATCGCGACCCTCCGTTACCTTACATTCGTATGCTGCCACGGCACCTTTCAAGTACAGACATTTGATAACGCGGGAGTCTTCCACTTGAAGGTTGAAGGTGCTCACGTTGTCGATCTCAGCGCCGCTCCGTTTTCCCAATAATTCCACGAGACAATTTTCCGAGTACGACATGAAACTGGTGGTGAACTCTCCACTGAGCGAAACGAGTTTGTGTGTGAACCGCTTCGGCGAGGTGAGACCACCGAAAAGCGAGGGATTGAATGAAATCATCGTGTGCCAAGTTGCGACCATGAAAGTGGCGCGTCCCTTCCAACGTGCACCAATCACCGCCACTGTCAAAGGGTATTCGTGATAAAGTGAGCTCGGTACCGTTTCAAAGTTCATCATTTTCCGTTCACCATTTCGACGAAGAGTCTATGTATCCGCGACTCACCTTTCACCAGTTCCGGATGGAAAGTGGCTGCGAGAACTTTACCTTGGGCTACAAGAACGGGCCTTCCTCGATGGCTCGATAACACTTTCACATCGTCACCTACATGAGTGATGATCGGTGCCCTGATGAAAACACCTCTCACGGGGAGTTCGAGACCTTCCACCTCTATCTCAGCTTCGAAGCTGTTTATCTGTCGACCATACCCGTTTCTTTCCACGGAAACGTCCAGCAATCCAAGCGTTTCTTGCTCTTTTGCGTTGGTTATCTCCCTTGCCAATACGACGAGACCTGCACAAGTGCCGAAAATGGGAAACCCTTCTTTAGCCATTTCTTTGATTTCGTCCCAGATCCCGGTGAGTTTCATCAGTCTCGTGATCGTGGTGCTTTCGCCACCCGGTATGATCAAACCATCGACTTCTTTCAAGTCTTTTAGCTTCTTGACGATTTGAGTATCGCAATCCAGTTGTCTCAGTGCCTGAATGTGTTCCCTTATATCTCCCTGCATTCCCAGGACACCGATCTTCACCGATCACCAACCCCTTTCTTGCATCTTAACGGCGAGTTCTTCCACGGCTTTCCCAGGCATGGGTGATCCGGTGTCTTCACTCACTTTGGCGAGCATTTTAGCATCGTTCCAATAGAGAACCGCGGCAACGATAGCACGTGCCATCTTTTCTGGATCCTTTGATTTGAAGATCCCAGAGCCCACGAAGACTCCGTCGGCTCCCAGCATCATCATCAAAGCTGCATCGGCTGGTGTGGCGATACCTCCTGCGGCGAAGTTGACTACGGGTAACCTTCCGAGTTTTTTCACCTCGTAAACCAGTTCCACTGGTGCACCGATCTCTTTGGCGTAGGTGACCAGCTCTTCATCTGGCATGTTTTTCACACGACGAATCTCGTCCATCACTTGTCTCATGTGTTTCACAGCTTCGACCACGTTGCCGGTTCCCGCTTCTCCCTTGGTGCGTATCATTGCTGCGCCTTCGGCGATCCTTCTCAAAGCTTCGCCGAGATCCCTGGCACCACAGACGAAGGGAACCTTGAACTCGTGCTTGTTGATGTGATATCTATCATCTGCTGGTGTTAACACTTCAGACTCGTCTACAAAGTCAACTCCAATGGCTTCCAAGATTCTTGCCTCCGCTATATGGCCTATCCTGACCTTGGCCATGACGGGAATCGAAACCGCTTCCATGATCTCGCGGATTTTCTGGATACTAGCCATCCGCGCTACGCCGCCTTCTTTTCGTATATCGGCAGGGACCCGCTCTAATGCCATAACTGCCACAGCACCAGCAGCCTCAGCAACCTTGGCTTGTTCCGCTGTTGTCACATCCATTATCACACCGTTTTTCAACATTTCGGCCAACCCTTTCTTAACGGTCCATGTACCGTGTCTTTCCACTCTCATCCCTCCTTCCAGTAGTCATGCTTCACAAATTTTAGACGCGAGAAATCTCCTTTTCTTCTTCCCACCTTCGCACATGGCTTGCCGTTAACTTCCACTATATCGGCTGTAATATCTACTTTCTTCCTCAAAAGTTTCGAACCGACTCCATATACGTCTGCAGGAACGTCCAAACGTTCGAAAAGGTCTATCTTCTTCGCGTCGAAACCTCCTGAAACCACGATTTTCAAATCGTTCAATCCGTAATCGTCGAAGACCTCTCTCGCTCGCCAAACGAGCTCAGGACAAACACCAAGTGAAGATTCGTCTTTAGGTATCACGGATTTATCGCGTAGACTTCCAGAAGTGTCAAATCTCACACCCCAGATCTTTTCTTTCCCTTCACCAATGATGGGTGAAGGATCCGTTTCGCCCAGCTTGAAAGCTTTACCCATGATGTGTTCGTAGAAGGCCTTAACGACTCTGAGCGTTGTGCCTATGCAATCGTTTTCCCAATCCACCAGCACGATTCTGTTGACATGTGGAGCAATGTAGTGATCGAAGGCAATTGCGGCGGCTTCAGTACTTCCATTATAAGCCGCGATCAACGCGTGCGGAATCGTTCCAAGGCTCTCTATACCCCAGTAATCCGCATTAGCATCCGTCGAGACACCAAAAGCCCCGGCCTTCAACGCCGCGTAACCGTCGGTAGCCTGAACCCAGTAATGGTCGAAGCGCGCACTGAAGTAGAGTATGGGTTTACCGCGAGCGGCTTTTACCACCTCTTTAACGGCGGTCGCGGTGCTCGTGGCCCGGGCAATGACGCCAAGAAGAACGGTTTCAAGATAGCCGAAGTAGGTCGGATCGCCTTCAATGGTCATGATGGGTTCTCCCTCTTTGGCTTCTTCACCGTCGTATAACGCTTTCACTTCGATTTCGTTCCACTTGTCAACCCAAAGTTGGTTCAAACGCTCGCGTACTCTCCATTTCTCTTGAGTAAGTTCGTTGAGGTGCTTCATGTCCATTTCATAGGAAGCCATCTGCATTTCCTTTTCGATGCGCAGAATCGTTTGAAACAGATCAGAGGCCTTTTCTTCATCTTTGTAGTATCCACAACCGTAGCGCAGTATCGCTAATGCTTCGTCAATTCCCACTATAACAGCGTCTGCCCGAGGAAAGAACTGGTAAAGGACGCGGGGATGACGGTTGTCTTTCTTCAGCACTTCCACGTAGCGGGTGAAGTAGATATCTGAGTAATACCCTGACCTGATACGATCGACGGGTACCTTGAAGACTCGCGGGTCAAGTCTTTTCAACTCTGATCACCTGCACGCCAAGAATCTTTTCCATGTGCCTCAAAGCCCACTCGTGTTCTGAAGAATCGTAGCTTTTCACTCCTCTTTCGTCGAGGACGACTACTATGTCACGGTTTCTCAATTCTTCCGCAGTGTGTAGCACACAGATGTTGGTTACAAGACCACAGAGTTCCACTTCGTTCACTCCCAGCCGTTCCAGGACTTCATCGAGATTTGTGTTGTAGAAGGCACTATACCGTTTTTTCTTAATTACGTAATGATGTTGATAATCCTGGAGTTCAGATAAGAGCTCTGAAACCAATTCCGCCCCGGACGTACCGGCCACACAATGGGGAGGGAAGAGATCAAATTCAGCGTCATCCGCATCGTGCCAGTCTTGAGTTGTGATAACAGGAAGATCACGCTTTTTGTATTCCTGTACCTTGCGAAGAATGTGAGGGATCACTTCTTCCGCTCCTTCGAAGTAAAGCGCGCCACCAGGCTTTGCAAAATCATTCTGTAGATCTATCACCATCAACGCCTTCATCCTACATCACCCTTTTTAATTATACTCCAGATCCAAAACATTCCCTCAACTGACGTACTTCCTCATCCCGAGAGATTGACAAAATGTTGAATTCATCGTCAGGTACTGACATCTTTTTGCTGGTGATCATGAATTTCAACATCTCTATTGAGAGTAAGTTTGCGTTCCTTAAAGGCCTTCACCTTGCAGATATCCATGCCTTCCTTCCACCAATATGGCAGTATGGAGTTGTCCAACAAGAGGGGGTCCACATCTTCAGAAAGAGAGCCATTTTTTGTCAATTTCTTCCAATCGAGTGTACCGGGGATTGGTGCGTACTCGTTTAACGAGTACACAATCTCAAGCCATTCGCAAAGCTCGATGGCGCGCTCCACATCTTCGACCTTTTGTCCCGGCATGTTGATCATGATGTAGGCCTTTATCTCCTCAGAGTTGAAGCCAGCTTCCTTGAGCAACTTCACGGCACGGACGAACTCTTCATCTGTTACCTTTCCTCCGGTAGTTTTTTGCAGTTCGCCGGAGGTTTCGAGACCCAAATACACGAGGCGGAACCCTGCTTCCTTCAGTGCTTTGGCTATCCAACGGTTGACGAATCTGGCGTGAATGCCGTTTGGAAGTATGAAATTCACACGATCTCGAAAAGCACGGAGTCTCTCAAGAAGCTCTTTCAGTTGTGGATGTAGAAGAAAGGCGTCGTCGTAAAAGGCTACAGTTTTGATGCCCAAGTCGAGGACAGTCTCCACATCCCGAATTGTGGCGTCGACAGTCTTCGGTCGAAATCTTTTCCAAATCCAAGGTGTGGCACAGTAACTACATCGAAATATACATCCGACCGATGCTAAAAGTACTGCATAAGGTAGGGAGTGGCAGTACAGGTGATAAGCCGGTGAGAGGTCTTCAAACCAATCGAAGTTCGTCATGTTAGGCGGAAACGCCCGCAAGTCAAGACCAGTAAGTGCCTTTCTGACTGCCTCTGTTCCATGTCCTTCCACTACGAGATCCACTCCTGAGAGCTTCGCAGTCTCACAGGCATGTTCTTTCATCAGGTTGACGTAGATACCGCCCAGGGCTACCGGAACGTTGGAATAAGCTCTCAACACCTGCATCGTTTCTATTATTCCCCAGTACCAGTATGTCATTCCACTCGTCATAAATACACCGTCCACGTCCCTGAGTTTTTCTGAGAATAGTTTTTCAACCACTGCTTTGGGCAATCCGTAGCGCTTGAACCGGCGAGGGATGTGGCTTAAAGAGGGTGGTTTTTCGATCTCTTCGCTGTAGAATTTACCTGATCCAAAGGGCCCTTTCCTCAGTTTCATCCCTCTTTCTTTCAGAAAAGATTGGAGTGAGGGTGAGAATCGATCGGTCAGATCCAAAAGTTCAACATCGAAGCCTAATTTTTCCAGTATTGCTCCCACGTAGAGAAGCCCGAGGGGTTTCATCCAAAAGTCGTACGCAGCGACGTCGCAAATCCAGGGGTTTATCAAAAGTAGCTTCAATGCTTTCTCACCTGGTCAAGAAAAACGAGCATGCCCTTTAACGTAAGGTAGGGATCGAAAATGTTCAGAAATCGTGACCCTTCCATGGCGAGTTGGGCTTGTCCACCCGTGCAGACGACCTTCATATCCGTTCCGTAGAAAGAGAAGATGTCTTCTATCAGCCCATCTATGGCCCTCACTGTGCCCAGTACCACCCCTACTCTCAGGTTC
>QNAP01000047.1 GCA_003641795.1 Thermotogae bacterium
AAAGCTAAACCTGTAACAAAACTTTGGCTAATATCTAAAGGCAGGCCCCAAAAACTTCCATAAGGATAAAACGAAAAGTAAGTAGAAATTCCCAAAACTGCTAAAAACAAAAGGACAAGCCAATTAAACCAATTAAAATTAAGATTTATCTTTCCTTCAATTAAGGAAGAAATTAACCAAAAAATCAGGGACAAAAACACGAGCAGCAAAAGTAAAACTTGTTTTGGAAAATCCAAAACATTTGCCGTCCAGGGCAAAAAGAAAAGTGGAATTAAAAATACTGTCAAATAAAGACAAATCTTTGAAATTTTTGTAAGTGTTTGCTTCATAGTTTTAAAATAAAATTATTAATCTTTTTAACCTTTTAACCCTTTTATATTATACCACTTTTTAAATCTTTTTACATTATACCGCTTCTTAATACCACTTCTTACATTATATCACTTTTTACATTATACTTCATTATACTCCATTTAACCCCCAAGATGTAAGTTTTAAGCCCATCAGAGGTCTGACCTCTGACAAATTGACAGAGGTCTGACCTCTGACAAATTGACAGAGGTCTGACCTATGTAAGGTCTAGGGAGAGGTGGGAGAGTTTTTCCATTGCTTCTCTTACTTCACCCTGATATTTAATCCAATTATTAACCCACTCTCGGCATCCCTCAACTCCTCCCATCACCTCCAAACCAAAATCTCTTTGAGTTACCGAAGGAAAATTCTTTTTACCGATATAATCTTGATAACTTGACCATTTATAATCTTCCAGTAATTCAATAACTTTTTCCGGCTCTTTTACTCCTTTGCTTTTCCATTCCGGCTCCACCAGTAAAGCAGGATTTGTGTGGATATAAGTAAAAACAACCCTTAAATAATCATCGTTCTTTATGTGGACAGCGTGAAACCTATCTTGAAAAAAGTGCCCTCGCAAAACTATTTGATATTTTCGCTTAAAATAAGGCGGGTAACCAGAAGCAATCTTTTGAATATACTTACTAATTCCTTTATCTTTTAATTGTCTTAAAAGTAAATGGATATGATTGGGCATTAAACAAAAAGCTAAAACTTCAACCAATAAATCCCTTTCATCCTCCCAGCTAGGCTCTTCATTAATCTGATTAGTGGAAGATTTAACAATTTGTTTAAACCTCTCTCGGGCTTTTCGCCGTTCTCTAATTGTTATAGGTTTTGTTGTATTACATTCATAAATGTAAAAAATCCCTCGATAATAATCATCTATATCGCCAAAAAGCAATTCATTTCCTATTCTTCTTAAGGTAACATGATAAATTTCGTTGTTAATAAACTCTCGGGAGGGGCGAGCCATATATTTAGTTTTTAGTTAGTATTTTTGATTTAATTTCCGACCTTTTATAATTTTCGACCTTTTATATTTAATTTGAGCCATCTCCATAGGTCAGACCCCTGTCGGCTTTAGCTTTACAGCTTTACAGGGGTTGGACCCCTGTCAGCTTGTCCCTGTCAGCTTGTTGGTAGCTTGTTCGCTGATTATACCCTATTTTCACTATCCATTTAAGCCTAACAGGGGTCGGACCCCTGTTAGCTTGGATTTATTGGGTTGTTGGAGAAGAGGTTGAATCTCCGGAAGTTGGTGGGGTTTCGGTGGAAGAACTTTCGGCTGATGAGTTATCGGGTGATGAGGTCTTAGCTGATGATGTTTCGGTTGCTTGATTATTTGTTGGTTGGCTATCACTTGATCGATCATTACTTGCCTGTGTATCACTTGATTGAGTATCAACCGATTGGCCAGAAGATTCTATTTGGCTGTTTTCTGATTGAATATCGGTGGTTTGAGTAGTTGTCTCAGTGGTCTCAGTAGTTTCGGTTGTGTTAGTGGACTGAAAAGTAGCAGATTGAGCTTCAGTTGATTGACTCTCTGTTGATTGGGTCTCTAAAACGGTATCGCCTCCTTCAGAGCTGGTGTCTGATTGAGTTTCCAGTTGATCGGCAGATTGTTCTTCAGTAAAGATAGTGTTTTCGTTTTCTGAAGCCAAACCTTCTTTATTTGATTGAGTATCAGAACTTAATTCAAGTGTAGAATCTTGGCTATTTTCATTTATTTCTTCTGAAGAGGTAGTGTCTTGAATGGTTTCTTGGGTGGTTTCCTGAAGAGAATTGCTTTCTCCTCCGTTTTCCACTGTCGATTGGTCTTCAATTAATTGATTCTCTGTTGATTGGGCCTCTGTTGTTTGTTGGGTATCATTTGTTTGAGTATCAATAGTCTCGCTCTCAGTAGTTGAAGTATCGCTAGATTGGCCGTTTATATCTTGGGTTTGATCAATCTGATTTTCATCAGCGCTTCCCCCACCTCCTCCAGAACTAATAACTTCTGTTGTGTTTTCTTGATCGCTCAATAAATCTTCGCTTTCAGAGATTTCTTCAGAAGAATTTTCAGACTGAGATTCTGGTTCACTCAAGACCGATTCTTCAACTGGCGTCACCTCAAAGGGCAAATTATCGCATTCAGTATTTACCTTTCGCCATTCTCCATTTTCAATCCACAAACACCAAACCTGGCCTGTTTCTTGGTCCACCATTTCAATTTTTTCAAACCTGACTTTCTCTACTTTAATCTCTTTAGCAAAAATCTTCTCTGCTACCAATTCTTTCAATTGAACAATTCCATTTTCTATTGTAGCGCCCAAAACTCCTAATGCCTGTTTTACCAATTGGACAAAAATATTAGAAGATTCATCTAGTTCTTCACCGGTCCCAGTATACAACTCTCCATTAATATTAATCGTAACCTCAGGAATTGGATCATTTCCTCCATACCATCCCAAACTCACAAACATTAGTATTTTACCTGTCTCGTCTGGATTTGGATTATCATAGGCCTCCAATGCTTTTCCAATTACTGGCCCAGGTCCGGTAGCCTTCATTGCTACCCCTGGTTTTGAAGAAGGAGTTAACCAATCTCCAACTTCAATAGGCCCGTTTTCAGTAGACACTTTTACTGGTACCCTTCCTGCCAGAGCCACCACAGCAATTCTATCAGTATCAATATCTATTCCGGTAGGTTCCTCACCAATCACCAATCCTGGTTTAGTAGAAACTACTCCAATTACTTCTTTTTGATAAGGTTTTGAACTTTTTCTCACCCTTTCTCCTGAACTACCGGTTACTACAACATCACCAGCCTCAACCTCTTCTCCTTCATCCACATAATAAACCTCGGCCAAGTCAGCACCAGTGGCGTATTCAATGTAACCTAAAACTTGAAGAGTTGCTGAACTAACATCAGTGTAACATTTATATTCAAATACTTGGCCACTATCCGTTCCTTGAACTACCACCCCTCCTATATGAGCTGTGCCTGTCTGTTCAGCGATAGGATTAGAACGTACTAGTCCTTCATAAGATGCTGTTGAACCATTTCTTCTAGTAAAACAATACATTTCTCCGCCACCACCACCTCTATACATATAGATGCTTAAAATCACTGCTCTAGTATTAGCGCTAGTTACTGAAGTAACATCAAGATCATGCCAAGCATTATCTCTGGTAAGGCTGTAAGCAGCCGGACTATTCTTCCACACCACAGTAGAAAAAGTAGAGATAGATCTGTTGTTTATCTTCCCACCACTTACGGTAAGGTTACCCCCGACAGTAAGATTGCTAGTAAACCTTCCTGTCCCGGCCACATCTAATTTATAACCCGGATTCGTCGTCCCGATGCCGACGTTGCCACTTCCTCGTATTCTCACTACCTCTCTATAATTTGCGTCATTCCATGTATAAATTGCCAAGCCAACATAATTTGACCATGAAGATTCAGATACCGCGTATAAACCAACTGCTTTGTTTGCATTCACACCACTTTGCATTCTAATCCCAAAATATCCTCCAGTATTCGCATCTGTCGCACTTCCTCCATCTATAATTAATAAATCCTCTGCATGAGAACTATCCCAAATATCGGTTGTTTTGATTTTTGTAAGAGAACCTCCTCCACTACTTCCTTCAATTTCAAGTAATGTACCCGGACTCGTCGTCCCGATGCCGACGTTGCCGGCCGAATCAATAGTTATGCCAGCCCCTTTGTTGTATAAATAAAATTTATTACTTCCTGCTCCATAAATAATCTGAGCATATTGTCCTGCTTCATCATCATCATCAAAAAACTTTATCCTGGCGTCATACTCACCATCTATTCCGATTCTTAAGGCATCTTTACTAGCAGCCCCAGCTACTTTAGCAATTTCCAACTTCGCACTCGGCGCCGTCGTCCCGATGCCGACGTTGCTATTGGTGAAAGAAACATTAGCGGTGCTGGCATTTCCAGTGATTCTCATTCTCTCTACCCAACTTGAGCCATTACCAGTATAAACTAACAACCCTGGATTAGCGGTATAACCTGAGGGATAAATTTTTACTCCATCAGAGCTTGCTTTAAACCATCCTGCCTGAACCCCGGTATTCGCATAAACCACATTAGTTGCCCGAATATCCCCACTTACATCTAATTTATAACTCGGATTCGTCGTCCCGATGCCGACGTTGCCGGAATCTACAGCTAGATAAGTTCCTGAGGCTGTTAATAGGTTCCCACTTCCCAAATTAACCCCGGTTTTAAACCCTACATTTAAAGATTTGGTTAGGTCTACACTGGCAGGCTCATCAATACCTATCACTTCTACATTTGCCACATACCAATCAAAAGCAACGTTATCACCACTACTTATATAGAAAAAACCTGTAGATGAAAAGGTTCCTCCTTCTCCAATTTTTTGTACTCCTATATACTGCTCCCAAGTGCCTGTTCCAGCTGTACTTGATATCCATCTAAACGAACTCCCTGTTCCGTATGGGTTGGAGGCAAAATTTATGCTTCTGCCAGAAGGGATCTTTGCCCAAATACGATAAACATATCTATTACCTTCGATATAACAATCTTCTGTTGCTGCACCATTACATTTAGTGACTGCAATGTAAAAACCACCATATCCTGGGGTTGGTTGGCTTCCTGGGGTTCCCGTTCCATCGTAAGAAACTTTTAAAATCTTTCCACAAACACTTGGAGAAGTAGTATCGTCTACGGTTGTTATTGTTACTTTTCCACTGTGAGAGTTATCATAAACAGAATACTCGTAGGTTCCCATGCAAAAAGAAGGATTATAATTTAGTAATCTTCCTTTTAAACTTGCTAACAAAGAAATTTGTCCAGAATATCTGTTAGTCCCGTACGCGGTTCCATCTGTGAAAAGAAGGTCACCAAAACCGCTTCCGCCTTCCATTCTTATATCTCCAACCACCTCCAATTTTTCATTCGGCGCCGTCGTCCCGATGCCAATGTTGCCGTTATATCCCGAAATAGTCCCGCCTCCGCTACCAAGTTTTATTGATGCGACAGTACTATTTTGATTCCCATAAACCCCAAGCGTGTTAGCGACATCTATATCAGTTAAAAATGAATCATCACCAATTAACACAAATTTGGAACCCGCCGCAGAACCCGCATCAGCAATATCCAACTTCGCTCCCGGCGCCGTCGTCCCGATGCCGACGTTGCCGTCTGGTTTTATAAACAGTGCGTTTATTTCAGCCCCCCCAGAATCTTTTGATCTGAAAATAAAACCTGTGTTATTTGTTAGTGCGGCAAAGTCTAGCTGTGCAGCACCAGCACCAATGTCAGTTATATAGATACCATATGTAGCAATACTAGCCCTCTCTAACCTTAAAAGATTATAATCTGAAGCAGTTATATCTAATTTACTACTCGGCCCCGTCGTTCCGATGCCGACGTTGCCACCGTTTGGTTGTAATGCTATACTCCAAGAATTATCATTACCTGTGCTTGGTTGCCAAGTTTGTAAAAAGGGTCTATTCCCATCAAACCCTAAACGCACCCCTATATCATTATAGGTATTAGCTATTCTAATGAAATTACCATCTCCCGAATACCTTATATCCAACTTCGCCCCCGGCTCCGTCGTCCCGATGCCGACGTTGCCGTCTTTATCTATTACCAATTTTGTTGAACCCTCGACTTGGAAAACATAACCCATTTGGTTGCCAGATTCAACAACTGTGTTGAATATTACACCAGGATAACCAGCCCCTAACGGATTATTGCCTATCCCTAAAGTTACATGTCTTGTGGCAATTGCAGTATCTGTAAGTTTGAAGTTTTTATCGGCGCCGTATAGATGCAAAAGTTCTTCAGGACTCGTCGTCCCGATGCCGACGTTGCCAGAAATATACGTGTTGTGTGCCAAAATTCCGTTAGCAACAAAGTTATGGGTTCCTTCAACTGCAATATCATAAACATGTTCATAGCCGATAAATTCAATTGACTTAATTTTTTCAAAAACTACTTCTCCTGAATTATTCAATACCGCTATTTCATCTCCTGGTTTCAAATAAATTACTTTTATCCATTTTGCATTTGACAGTTTATTATCTTTTTTGTTATCATAAGAGTGTATGGGTAAATTAACCCTTTCAAAAAGATCTGGTTCAACAAAAGGAGTGCCTGCAGAAGTTATTAAACGATTTTTAGAAGCGACTGAAGACTTATTAGAAAGTATTGAATACTCAAATCCTGAATTCTGGAAAGAAATTGAAGAATCTCGCAAATCTGGCAGAGTAAGCGGCAAGAAAGTCAAGAAAGAGTTAGGATTATGATTAGTCATGACTTCAC
The DNA here is from genome assembly GCA_003641795.1 of Thermotogae bacterium. GTDB lineage: Bacteria > Thermotogota > Thermotogae > UBA12178 > UBA12178 > UBA12178. Next base: position 6,665 of record QNAP01000047.1, read on the forward strand.
CCAAAAATCGAGAAAGGAATTGGAAAAACTCCCCAAAAGAGAACAAAAGAGGATTATTGAAAAATTGGAATTTTATTTGCGACAACCCTCCCCTCTCCAATTCGCTAAATTCATCGGAAGAAGAAAAGGAATTAAAGTTTACAGGTTTAGAATCGGAAATTGGAGAATAATTTTTGACTGGGAAGATGGAAAAAGCATCTTGATTACCAAAATCAAACCCAGAAAAGCCAAAGACTTGTATCGTTTTTTCACCCTTTAAAGAGGTTTTTATTTGCCATAAATTGGCATTTGACAGTTTATTATCTTTTTTGTTATCATTAGATTGTATGGCTAAACCAAAACCATTACCATTGACTATCATTGATGATAAAAATCTCCGCGGAGTGTTGGCTCCATCTAAAGTTCTCTCTAAAGAATTATTAGAGGATATTGTTGATTTAATTGAATGGTCTTCCCCTGAGGCGATTAGAGAAACTGAAAAACGGGTAAGAGAAGCAGACCGAGAAAACTCTTGGATACCCGGCAAAGAAGTTGAAAGACGATTAAAGAAACGAATGAAATCCTCTAAATAATTATTTTTATGCTTACTTATTTCTTTCATCCTAGTGCGGAAAAAGAGCTTGCCCGTTTGCCTATCAAAGAACAAGTTCGAATTATCACTAAAATCAAAGAGGTCTGCCAACTCAATCATCCCCTTCAACACAGAAAAGTTAAAAAGCTTAAAGGAAGAAGGTTTGAAGAATTCAGGTTGAGAGTGGGAAATTACAGGATTAAGTTTATTTTTGTTCGGCCCAATATTATCAAAATTATTCATATCCAACATCGCCAAGTTGGATACTAAAGAAGAACTCTCTCTATTTTTCTCTTCTCTATTCTGAGAAGAATTTTTTATTTGCCACAAAAATTTTGTATCTTTGAACTCGTACTCTTCAGTTAAATGATAAGGGTTAGGTTTGGAATTTTGAGTATTAGAATTTTGAATTTGTTTGGAATTTCGGATTTCGTCCAGAACCACCTTAGATTCTGGGCAACCCCGTACCTCATATGATTCGGGGTTGGATCTCGGATTTTTAATCGCTAAATATGGGTGATTACCAGTGGTTCTAATGGATTTGCCACTTTCGGTAGTTAATCGAAACACTGGCTTAACTCCCATATCCAATAAAGCTTTAATTTTATGGGGTTCAATTTTGTTTGTTTGTTGATTTAAAGATAAGACATAATCCCCAGGTTTAACATCTTTAATTGGCTTTAATTCTCTATGAGCTATGAGCCATGAGCCATGAGCCTCCTCAACAGAAGCTAACTGATTTATTTTCTCTGCTGGAATTATTGAAAGCAACGAATCTCCAGTAATACATTGCCCTTCAACATGAAGCTTCTGTTGAGGATTCGTCGTCCCGATGCCAACATAGCCGGTATCTGCCACAAATAGTCTTGTTGTGCCCTCATCTGTTTTTAATGCTAATCCACCCGAATCTCTTGCCCTAATATAATCATCTACTCTAATTCCACCTGCAACCTCTAATTTGTCATTTGGAGTCAATGTTCCTACCCCCACATTGCCAGCAAAATAGGCAGAGGTGGCATAAGAAGGAGGAGTGCCGGCTGTTCCTCCTGAACCTGTATCAGTGAAGGTGGTTGAAGAGGTTTGCCAGTATTGATTTTGGGCTCCACTGGATCTGCCAAAGACCCTGTAATAGCCTGCTCCATTGACTGCGTTCCAGGAGATCTGGCAGGCATTGGTTGAAGAACCATCTACTGTACAAGAAACCTCTGTTGATTGACCTGAACTTAAGCCATTGTTATCGTAAGCTACTACTACATAGTAGTAGGTGCCAGAGGATAGAGAACCTCCTGAGGTAGGAGTAGCTGAAACTCCAGTGGGAGTAGAGAGAACTGAGAAGTAAGAGGTACCTGCTACCTGTAAAGTAGAGCCTGGAACTGTGGTGCCAATTCCTAATCTGGTATCAACTGCTAAATAACCATCAGAGATGCTGGCTCCTGAAATATCAGAACCAATGACGGCTCCTCCTGCCACACTTAGGGTGGAGCCAGGAGAATTGGTGTTAATACCTATTCTGTCATCTGCTGTGTTTACATATAAGGTGCCAGAATCTATGTTGATTGAGAAGTTGGAGGCAGTAGGATCAATGGTTAAGTTGTTATCCAGGGTCATTGAGTCAACAAACTCTGTAAAGTCAAGAGAGTCAGGTTGAATGTTAGAACCTGTAATCTGTGCCCAGGTGGGCTGGGAACCGTTGGAAACCAAAACGTAATTGTTGGCTCCAATACCTAATCTATTAAAGACATTATTTGTTCCTCCATATAAGATGTCTCCGCTACTTAAAGTGCCTGAATAGGCAGCTACATTAGCATCTGCTCCCAAAGCAGGAATGGTTAGGTTTCTTGAGGCGCCAGTGGGAGCTGAAACAGATAAGATTAAGTCATAGGTTCCTCTTTCAAAATATAAATTATCATTTTGGGCAATAATAATTGAGTTTGAACCTGAATCTAAGGTTAAAGATCCGGCTCCTCCTGATTGAATAGTCATTCCTCCAGTGCCTGTTATATTGCCAATATTAGTAAGATTGCCAGAAGAATCTATTCTGGTGGTGCCATCGGTTTGGATTTCAGAGGTGGCATTCAAAGTGCCTACTGTTACTGTGCCAGTAAATTGAGAACCTGTGGTGGCAACAGTTAAGGTGCCTGAGATATATTGATCACCTGCTACATAAAGCTTGTAGATACCTGGATTGGTGGTGCCAATACCTACTGAACCTGTAGAGGAAAAGGTAAGGGTATTTGGATAATTAGAGGTTCCGATTCCATAACCACTTTCTAACTCAATATTACCTCCTTGAATATCTAATTTAGCGCTAGGTTCCCAGGTGCCTACCCCCACATTACCAGCAAAATAGGCAGAGGTAGCATAAGAAGGAGGAGTGCCGGCTGTGCCACCAGAGCCTGTATCAGTGAAGGTGGTTGAAGAGGTTTGCCAGTATTGATTTTGGGCTCCACTTGATCTGCCAAAGACCCTGTAATAGCCTGCTCCATCAACTGCGTTCCAGGAAATCTCACAAGCAGTGGTTGAAGAACCATCTACTGTACAAGAGACCTCTGTTGATTTGCCAGAACTTAAACCATTGTTATCGTAAGCTACTACTACATAGTAG
>QNAP01000048.1 GCA_003641795.1 Thermotogae bacterium
ACCAAACTCGAGGGAAGGATCTCACTCCAGTACGCGTTTGTTTTTTCTAACGTACCCAACAACGAGGAGATCAAGAAGGCCATATCATCTTTCTCTATTCCGAATATCTCCCCAAGGTTTTCCACCGGCCTTCCGTATAGCGAAGAAAGGTAGATGGGATTGGTCACATTGGTTCCCTTATTCGGCACGCTCAGCAGAACGAGACTTCTAACATTCGTTATGGTTGGGTCGCTTTCCAGTGCGTATCTGACGATCAGTCCGCCGATGCCTTGTGCGATCACGTCGAAGGTTCGCAAAGAGAGCCGTTTCAGCTCCGCTGCCAATCGTTTCGCTTCGAAAGAGATGTAAGAAGGAACAGGAGAGGTTCTGAAATGCTTTTCAAGCGCTCTGGTATAGTTTCTCGGGCGCGTGGTAATGAGAGGGTATTTGTAGACCCAAACGGTACGGTCTGGGAAGAGAAGCCCCCAGAGATTGCTACCAGCAGGGTTATCGTGAGTTTGAGTGTTGGGAATCACTCCAGTGAAATTCTGGTCGAGGCCCGGAATTATGAGGAGATCCGGTTTCAAGCTCGGGGGTCTGTCCACGGCCAGCTTTATGCCAAAATCTGCGTACTCAGGCTTTTTGAAAGCGAGACCAACCACAAAGGATGTGTGGAATGCCAACCCTTCAATGTAACGCCCAGACTCGCCGCGCACTTCGCAACCGTTTATCGTCGAGACCACAGGAGGATCCTTCAAAGTCACGTAACGCAGGACGAAATGCACGAATTCATCTCCTGGATAAACAGAAGGATCGATCTTGTATCGTATCTTGATGGGTTTCAAAGCCAATTCATCGCGTCCATCGGTTGGTATTATTTTGTATATGGGCCCCTCGAATCCCGCCAATTCTTTGTATTTCAAGTATTCCTGAGTTCCTTCTTTCACTTCGACAACCTGGAAAGACTTCTCGCCAGCGTAGGCACCTTTGGGTACTTCCACGGTCACTCTACTGTATTGTACCTGAGTTTGAAAGGCTTCACCAGAAGTTATCTCTACGCTGGAGGATCGGTTAAGTATCAAAACGAGCAAAAGGATGGTGGCCGCGGCACCAGATGCGACGATCAGACTGACAAGTCGGTGAGTTTTGAAATAGTTCCAAAGCTGTTTCAGGAATAAGCCGACACGGTCCAAAGAGTTTCGAAGAGACTTGAATTTGAAGAAGTTGAACAAGTCGAACAACACTCTTTTCGTTCTTTTCTCATGCTTCACTTCATCTTCAGTGTCCGGCTTACCCGTTTCAAGAAGTTCGCGGTCTGACACGCACCCAACGCCTCCAATCCTGAAATGGCGAACTCGAGGAATTCATCAGCCATTTTTTTCGCATCTGGGATGCTCACGTATTTCAGCACGGTCGACTTTTCGTGAGAAAGATCTTTCCCCGGAGTCTTTCCCAACGTTTCTTTCGTTCCCAACACGTCCTTAATGTCGTCATAGATTTGGTAGGCAATGCCCAACCTACCGCCGAGGTCGGTGGTTTCTTCTACAACGTTTTCTTTTTGAGCCGCTGCAAACGGTGCACCAAAGCAGAATCCAAAGATAGCCCCTGTTTTCATACGGTACATTTCCAAGATAGATTCCAACGTTGGATGTTTGCCCTCATACTCTATATCGGCAAGTTCTCCCATCCCCAGTTGTGTTGCTGTCTTGGAAAACATGGTGTAGAGATTGGCTTTTGTTCGTACGTCTTCAATTTCCGAGATCACCGAAAAGGCTTGGAAGAAGAGGATGTCGGCTGTAACTATGGCACGCCCTTCTCCATAAACCTTGTGGCAAGCAAGCTTTCCGCGTCTGTAATCGTCGTTGTCGATGGAGGGGAGATCGTCGTGGATCAACGATGCGCTATGCAATAACTCCACGGCGGCTGCGATGGGTTTCACCTGTTCATCGTCCAGACCGAGGTCATCAGCAACGGAGAAAACCAGGGCTGGACGGAATCGCTTGCCACCTGCAGAAAGGGTGTAGGTGAGCATTTCTTTCATCCATTCCGGAGCGTTTTGCGGGATCGCTGCATGAAACAGGTAACTTTCGAACCACTCCGGAACCCAGTGAACGTTCTCAATGTTATCAGGTGTCTTCATTTTCACCTTTGAAGAGCTTTCTAAGTTGATCAATGTCCAACTGCTCTATGAAGTTCTTGAACTGCTCTTTCTCCTCATCCTTTTGTTCGTACTCGATGGAATTTTCCATCACGATCTCGTTGCTGACAAAGATGGGCACGTCCTTTTTCACAGCTAAAACGATGGAATCCGACGGTCTGGCGTCTATTTCGATGAAACTACCCTCTTCTTCCTCACCATAGGCAAGATCTTTCAAGATTAAGGATGCATAGTACGTGTTGTCTTTTATGGAGTGGATCACCACACGTTCCAATTTGGCGTCCAGTGCTTCGACGATGTTGAGCAGTAAATCGTGCGTCATCGGGCGCGGAAAATCCACACCATCCAACGCCATGGAAAGGGCGAGGGCTTCGCAGGAGCCGATCCATATGGGTATCACGCGATTGGTGTTTTCGACCCTCAAGAGGATCACCGGCGTGTTATGAACTCTGTCCAGCACGAGTGCGTCTACGATCACTCTCTTCACCTTCCAACACCTCCTTCAACTGGTGCCATCCGGTTACCACGATCTTTCGAATGCTCTCTCGGAGTTCGTCCTCGCTGGGGTAGTTTTCAGGATCCAGTGGTGGATGTATCTTCAGTGCCACCGTGGCTGGTCTCACAAAAAGGGATCCCTTTCTCATGACTTTGCACGTTCCGTATATGGAGACCGGCAGTATCTTAACGTTGTAACGAAACGGTACGGCGAGGCTTCCCTTTTTGAACTCACCGATGGTTCCATCCCTGCTACGCGTTCCTTCCGGGAATATGGCGAAGACTTTCCCGTTTTTCATCGCTTTAGCCAGTCCTCTCAACACGGCCGCGGTCTGTGTGGGATTGCCTCTGGCAATGAAGTAACCTCCGAGTTTTCTAATGTAAAAACCGATTCCAGGAACTCTCCTCAATTCCCTTTTTGCTACGAAAGCAGTGCCACCGTAGACGTATCCGAGAATCAAAGGTATATCCATGGTACTTTGGTGGTTTGCCACTACCACGTAACCCTTCCCGCCTTCGGGTATGTTCTCCTCTCCAAATCTTTTCACCCGGGCGAAGAACCAGGAGAAGGATCGTCTGCCGAACTTCGCGACTTCCTCCACGAAGTAGCGGTGAGCCGCTTCTGAACTCTTTCGTTTTCTCAGATACTTTTCCTTCAACGCTACAAAGCTACCATACACTACCACATAGCTCAAAAATGCCACGTAAAACCAAAGACTTATGAGCAGAACCAGGATGTATTCACCAAGTCGCTTGAACATCTATCACCTCAACCCCTTTGACGCACTCTTCTACCAACCCCCAGTAACCAGAGATTCCACTTTCCAGTCTCTCTACCAACTCTGGTCGCGACCTCGTTGAGGGATTATGAGGCACGAAAACCGTACAACAGTCTTCGTAAGGTCTGATGGAGATCTCGTAAGTTCCTATCTCCTTGCCTCTTTCCATGATCTCGAGTTTATCCATTCCCACTAATGGTCTCAAAACCAGTAGGTCTGCGGCTTCGCCTATCGTGTTGAGATTCTCTAAGGTTTGCGAGCCCACTTGTCCCAGATTCTCTCCTGTCACCAGTGTGAGGGCCTCCACCTTTTTTGCAAGAACGCTGGCAATTCTCATCATCGCACGACGTTGCACAATGATACTGTAACGAGACGGCACCGACTTGTGGATAGCTACCTGGAGCTTCGTAAAGGGAACCACGTACAATCGCATGTTTCCTGCCGCGTATCTGGCGAGAACTCTGCACAGATCCACAACCTTTTCTCGCGCTTTTTCCCCGGTGTACGGCGGACTGACAAAGTGCATCGCTTCTATTCTAACACCCCGCTTCATCGCCATCCATCCAGCCACAGGGCTGTCTATACCTCCGGATAAGAGCAGCAAGCCACGTCCCGTACTTCCCACTGGCAGTCCTCCCGGCCCTTTTATTCTTTCACCATAAACGTAGATGGCATCTTTCCTGATTTCCACACCAATTTCGAGCTCCGGGCGGTGAAGATCCACTTTCATCTTTGGGAAGCGTTCCAAAACAAAGCTTCCAAGCTTGGCGTTCAACTCTTGGCTGGTTACGGGGAAAGTTTTGTCCGCTCTCCTCGTGTTTATCTTGAAAGTGCCAACAAACTTACACTGAGCGACGAGCTTCTCCACTGCTTTCTCTACTTCTTGAAGCTCTCGCTCTGTTCGTATCACAGGGCTGAAATTCTGGATCCCGAAGACTTTGGAGATTCTGCGCTTGGCCTCTGCTGTGTCTTCGTCTAACACATCCACGTAGAGCCGATCGTGTTTCATCCACACTCGCCCGCGCCCATCGAGTGTCGATTTCAAGTTTTCTTTTAGCTGTTTTAGAAACACACTCTTGTTCCTTCCTTTCAAGGCAATTTCCGCAAATCTTATCATGAACAGCATTCTTCACCCTCCAGTGTGAACACTTTCTTCAGTCTTTCCAGAACCACCACATCGTTCACAACCTTTTCGACTTCTCTCCAGCTCCTGAAAGGTCTGGAAAAGATGATTCTCTCAGCTCTCTTTTTTCCGATCCCTTCGATGGCTACGAGCTCTTCGTACTCAGCTCCGTTCAAATTTCGATCTTTGATTATTCCTGTTACCGATCTGGGACCGTGGTCCACCACGACAACATCCACCTTTTTTCCATCTCTTTCCTTCCAGCTTGGCACCCCCACCAAGACAGGATAGGAACCAAGCTGGCGACCATAGGTCAGCTTTCCCTCGCTCTTTTCCAGATAAATTCCCCTCAGTGTTGCCCCGAAGGGAAAGACCTTTTTCATCATTGGGAGGTCTATCTCACTTCTAACGCGTTCCTTGAAGCGCTTAAAGACGGAATGGTTTAACCGCCGCTTTCTCCCTAACATCCGATAAAGGGAAGTGGATGGGAAAACCATCACCTGTCGGATGTTTATCCTTCTCAAGAGCAAACCGCCGTCGAGTATCTTTCTCAACCATCGGTAGTTTATTTCGTAGGTATTCTCGTCCTCTCCATAGAGTCCTCCAAGAATGTTTATCCCTGGTAAAAGCTTGGGCACACCTTCGACTCTCACACTTCCCACGGCGTTCACCATCTTGATGGCTTCGAAGATTTCCTCAACTCCTCCCTGGATGTTACTCAAGTGTCGAACTCTTTCATCGAAACTTTCCACACCGAAGGATAACACGTCTCCTGGTGTGTTGTAACGCACGATAGTTTCGAGCATTCTCTCCACAACTTTCCTATGTTGGCACATGTATGCGGGATTTGCGTTGTCACAGTGTAATACTTCCGGTTGAAGCCGGGCGATCTCTCGAAAAAGTTCTTCGAAGGCTTCAGGATCGGGTTTTCCTTCTCTTTCGTGATAAGCGAAGATGTTTGCCGCTCTGCCGAAGCGGAAGGCTTTGACACCGACCTTCGAAAGGGCTTCAGCTTCCTTGATGATTCCTTTCAAGGGTCTGCACTCGAATCGACCCCAAATAATGGGCTCTGTACAAAAGGAACAGAAACCGTCTCTTCTTTCACAACCCCTACTCAACTCCAGTTCACAGATGATGTTAGGAAATCTTGGATGTTTCTTAACGATCTCTGCGCCGATAGGTGCCACCAGATCGATCAGCTGGTACTCACTACCTTCAAATGGACGACCAGTGATGCGGTTCCACAGGTATCTCAGATTTCGAGAAGGTAGAACTTCGGCCTCGAGTTGCGCTGAGAGTGCGGTTGTTCCACCCTTCAGAGTATATCCGAGCCCTATGGGGCCAACGACGAATTTTTGAGGAGACGAGCTGGAGGTTATCAAACGTTGCAACTCCGTGAACGTGAGAGGCGTGCCGCCCAGGTAATGCCCGGAAACGGAAAGACCCGCTATCACCACCATGTAGTCGAATTTGGAGAGATCTGGCCACTGAGGTGCCTTGCGTATTTGATCGATAGTCAGATACTCCACTTCGAAACCCGTATGGAGGAATACACCGGCGATGTATCGAGGGTATGTGGACACGTATGGGGGCACACCGAGGAGCGCAGGTTCGTCCACATAACCGTCCACGATCAGGGCCTTCATCAAAGGATCCCCCTGTGTTTGATGAAGACATAGGAGATCAACCATGTTCCTGTCGTGACTTTGAAGAAGATGAGAAGGTTGAGTATGGGAATGCTTCCTCCGCTGAAGAGGTGTCCGAACTTTCCTGTGGGGAGGTCATATCCGAGGAAGACCACAACCGAGATCACCAAGATCAGTAACAATACGTATTTTTCCAGAACATTCATTTTCAAGGATTCGTAGTGTTTCCACGTTCTTTCCAGGTCTCCCGTTATGGCTACTAAAACGAGACCCGTCCCTCCGGCAACACCCGCCGCGAATCCTCCTCCTGGAGAGAGATGTCCCCAGAGTGCCAAGTGTACACCGATCAGCACAGAGAAAGCAGCCGCGATGCGTCCTGAGATCACGGCTGGTATTTCCGAGATGAACGTAATCTCTTCGGTGATTTCGACTTTCCTCATGTAGAGCCAGACACCTGTCACTGCGACACTGAAGACGAAGACTTCGAAGATCGTATCGTAGAGTCTGTTCTTCAAGTATACCGTGGTTACAAGATTGGGGACGGATGCCTTTTGGGTTAGTTCAACTGCGAATTCAACTCGATTCGAGCTGGTTGTGGTGTGTCCATGTGCCGCCAGTACGAGGACCAGCATCCCACAAGCAGCGTAAGCGAGTAAAACGAGAAAACGGATGCTTAAGTGGGATTTCATTCTGAATCACCACCGAGGTGCTTTTTCACCAGTTCTTCTATCGATTTCTCGTGAGTCTGCATGAAGTCCGCAAAGAGTGCTGCGAGATCGGAAGGCTCTTCGCCAAGGATGAAAACGTACTGAGTTTCCTCTCCTGGGACAAGATCGTGTGTCTTGAGCTCGCCGTTGTAGATCTTTGCACGTGCTCGTAGCAGATCCAGTTCCATGTTTTTTGAAGGCAGATACACCACCCTTGTACGGAGAAAGGGGAACGACAACAACCCGCTCCCTCCCTTTTCCATAAGTCCGCCGCATGCGATATCCACAATCCCTTCTCTCAATGCTTTCTTGAGCTCCTCTTCAGTTTCAAAGCGATGGAACTTACCCTTCAAATGATTCTCTTTACAAAAGGCTTTGAGTATGTCCGCTTCGAGTCCCACCACATCAGTGTTCGTCTCTTCAATCATGGGATGGAGCGGTAAAAATCCAATTTTGACGATCCCCGCTGATTTCACCGCGACTACGTAGAGGAAGGTAACGAGCAGAGCTCCCATCAAAGCTTCAGTCACCGCAACATCCGGCGCGCCAAGAAATGCATAAACCAATGATGCCGCGAGTCCGAACATACCCCGGGCTATGATGCCGTGGAGCAGTTTTCGCTGCAAGACGGTGAGGAGAGCCAGCAACGGGAGAAGCCCAACGATTCCGAGACCGAGCCAATCTGTATTCATCGTCTCACCGTCTCCTCTTCCAGACTATTCCTCGAGCGATCATGTGAGTCAAAACGGGTCCCCAAGCAATCGAAGTGATGAGAACGAGAATCAAAAGTGGCCACGATTCTGGCGAGTGAACCAACATTCCAAGAACGATCAGTGCTGATCCCAGCGTGTCGGAAATACCGAGGAAGTGGAGTTTCGTTATCAATTCTTGGTTGATAAAAAGCGCTAAGGTCCCAAAAAACCAAAAGAAAACGCCGAGGGACAGAAGGATCAGGGAGACGAAGCTCATCTTTCCTTCCTCCCCAAAAAGTATGATAAGAGCATAACACTCGCACCCGAAACCAACAAGTAGAGGACTCCCACCGTTGTTATACTTTCCAGTTCCTTCAACACTCCGAGCGCGACCAAGAAGATAGAAGCCTTCGTGGAGAGACTCGAAAACGATACCAATTTCCCCCACGTATCCTTGGAACGCAGCGAGACTAAGACTGTAAGATAAATCGCGAGAAGCATCGCACTCATGATGAACGCTTCATTTGCCATGATCTACCCCTTTCGATTTGCTCAGTACATGTTCCAAGAGTCCGTCTTCTTCTATGTCCACAACGATCGTTTTTGGCGTGATGGTGACTTCGAAAACCTCTATCACGGTCTTCCAGGGAGTGTTCAGCTCCTTCGTTTTCACTCGGTAGTCTCCAACTAATCCTCTTTTGAACATTTGAAAGGCTTCCAGATACGCCTTTGCTATTGCAAGCAGCATCCTCGGAATCGATCGCAAAACCTCGAGGCTTTTCACAGGGACTTCTATGCTGCTGGCTATTGCTGCGGATAACAAAACCCCCACCAGTATTCCAAGCGGCTCCGCTCTACCAACAAGGAGCATCCAGACCAACATCAACAGGATGAAGGTCACCACGGCACCACACGCCCCAAGAGAAGGAGGATCATCAGGATGACGGTACTCATACCTATGATATGATCCACGGATTCAAGCGTTGTCGGCAGTGGTCTGAACGATCTGCGGAACACGTGGTAGAAGAACCATCCACAGAGCACGGTCAGCAGCGCGATCGATATTTTCCGCAACTCGTAGGGTTTCAACACGAGATCGATCGCCAGTAGAGAAAACAGGTAAACAATGTCCACACATCCCAGAAGGCTTTTCTTTCTTGGTCGACTCCTCTTTACAGGCAAGAAGATGAACTTGGCGAAAACCACCGCCGTTAGCCCTCCAGCTGTGTAGAACAGCGCTTTTTCCCATCCACTGATGTGCGACGCTATCGAGCTCTTGGCAGCGTAACCGCCGAGAGCCGGCACACCAGATATGGCAAGGCTCGCGATGAAGATGGGTATCCAATGTTCGATAGGGATGCCATCCTTTCTGAGTTTGGCGAAGCTCCTGGATTCGAGCCTGCCAACGCGTAAGAAGAGCCAGGATTTGAAGATACCATGTGTAAGTGCGTAAGTTGCGCCGGTTAAGGGATTCAGGAGTGTGTATCCGATCTGGGAGACGGTGGAATAAGCCAACAGGCGTTTCGTATCGTTTTCGCTGATCGCAAAGATAGCACCGAGAAGGGCGCTCAACAAGCCAAAAACACCGACGATCTTTCCGAACTCGGGGTTCAAGTACGAGATCCTCAGGAGTGGGTATACACCCGTTTTCACCACTACTCCGGAAAGAAGAGCAGATATGGGGGTAGCGGCCTCACCATGAACATCTGGAAGCCAAAGGCCGCTCAAAAAGACTCCTCCTTTGACAAAAAGTCCGATCGTTATCATGGCCAAAGGCAGAACGGGTGCACCCAACACCTTTGACATGCTGAAAGTGCCGAAGTTTTCGTAGTAAAGCGCCACCCCAAGAAGATAGAACAGCATTCCGGTGTTTCCTACCAACAGGTACTTAATGCCACCCCAAAGTTGCTTTGGAAGCATTTGAAGGCCGATCAGAATGAAAGCGGTGATCGTTACCAGCTCCAGTGTGACGTAAACGTTAAAAAGGTCGAAGCTGATGAACGAGGCATTCATCGCGGCTATCAGAATGGGTATCATCGGTCTGAAATCGTTTAGTTCCTCGCTTCGGATGGAATCGAGGACGACCACCGATGTGACGATTCCACTTGTCAACAAGAAGACGGCGGACAACCTGTCGAAGATTACTTCTACCCCGAAGAGTCCCGTAATAACGATTCTTTCCTGACTTCCCTTTATCAGCAGTGTGAGTGCTGTTGAAAGCGTCGAAAGGCTGGCGATTAAAGAAGCACAAAC
>QNAP01000049.1 GCA_003641795.1 Thermotogae bacterium
GGATACCTCGGGCGGCCAGTTCGCACGGTTTGGCGCGCCAGCAGGAGCCCATGACGATACCGTATATAGCTTGGCGTGGGCACTTGCTGCGGCGGACGAATGTGTGTGCATTCCGCGCAAAGTCTTTGTGCAATTGCTGTAGAATGCCAGGAAAGGAGGTGGGACGAAGTGCTGAGCTACACCGTGGTTGTAAAGCGGGTCCAAGATGGACGCTATACGGTGACCGTGCCAGCGCTCAATGGGCTTGCGACTGAGGGCGACACTCTGCCGCAGGCTCTGCGGATGGCTGAGGAAGCCATCCTGGCTTACTTGGAAGGTCTGCGAGCAGTAGGCAAGCAACCGCCCGCCGACCTTGAGGAGGTACCTGTAGCCTTGGGAGATTCGCCAGAGGCGATGGTGTTCAAGGTGACAGTAGAGGAGGCTGCCGCCATTGCCTAAGCTGCCGGTACTGAGTGGGCGGGAGATTATCAAAGCGCTAAGACGCGCTGGCTTTGAAGAGCTACGACAGAGGGGCAGCCACGTGATAATGATCCGACGGGAAGACCGACGAGTAGTAGTCGTGCCAGTGCATGGCGGCAGGGATGTCCTGCCAGAGACGCTGAGGGGTATTCTTAGGCAAGCCGGTCTCTCGCCAGATGAATTTCGGGAACTGCTTAAGTGAAGACACATAGCAGCCGAGTACGCGCATCTGCTGGATAGACTCTTTGCTCGGTCACTGCGGAGAAGCGTACGGGTACTTATGAACATATTGTGAAAAACGGGCGCGAGCCACCCGTGCTCGTCCAAGCTGGCTGATATAATGAAGTTAGAGTGCCATGAAATTCGACACGTCAGAATTGCGGGATGAAGTAGAGCGGCGGATAGCACAGGGCGAGAAGGCACGACACATTCTGGACGGGATGCCGTGGGCACACGACCCGCAGCGGCCGCATAGCGAGCAGCCCGGCCGCGGATGGGTAGGACTGGCGGATGACGCTGCGGACGCAGATATGCTCCGCGAGCGGCTTGTTGATGCTCTGCTCGGCAAGCAGCTTTACCTTGCATGGTGTCAGAGCGACAGCGCGTACATAGAGGCTTTTCGCCGGCGTTTCTCAGCCGTACGATGCTCTGATGAGGAGATCGTGAAGTTTGCTGCGTTGAGGGTGGCACAGGCCCTCTGGGGAGAAGCACATGCGGAGCAGTGGATGGAAAACGCAGTGGCCAAAGAAGCAGAAAAAGAAGAGGAAGAAGCAACTCATCTGCAAGCTGTAGTGGCCCGCATAAAGCATGTGGTACGGCTGACCAGCGAGGAAGAGAGGGCGCTGCTGTTAGCGCTCTACCGGGATGAAGGAAACCCGAGCGACAAAAGTCTTCGACAGGCGGGGATCAACAGTCGGCGCAAGAGAGACAAGATCCGCCGAGTATTGGAGGACTATAGCTGATGAGCACAAGCTTACTTGACAGGATATTGGAAGACGTCAAGCCGGAGTACGTAGGCGAGGGCCGCAAAGCAGTGGGCTTTGCTCGAATGGGCGAAGGTCTTGTTAGCTATGAGCAGGCTGTCTGCTATGCAGCGGCCACGTATGCAGCTGCACTTGTTAAGCTGCCCAATGAACACTTGGAGGCCCTTGCTGCTCAGCTGCACGCATTAACAAAGCCCACAGCGATAACAAATGAATGGCAATGGTTTTTTCTGGCCCTTGGCCACAGCGGACCGCTTATCGGGTTCGCCACGGCCGATGAAGTCGCGCGTATACTGAGTGGGGCACCAGAACGTGCACCAATCGTCCTTGTATCAAGACAGCAAATCGAGCAAGAGCTCGCAAAGCGCGGCATAGAGCCTCTGCAACCGGGAGAGGAAATCGTAATCCTCGACGAGAGGACAGGCGAGCGGATAGTGGTGATGTATGACGGCGATGCACGCTTGCAAGCAGAGTAGATAGCTAACATAGCTAACAAGGTCAGTGGATGAAGCGCCGCGTAATGCGGCGCTTTTTCTTTGCCCCACCACCGCGAATGCAATACCGCAGCTCCATGCGTGAGCGTCCGCTACAGGGAGACCCATCCCGGTGCCAGGACGGTGCGGGCAGATAATCCTGACACCGAGGTGAATGAGGGAATGTCTACCGCAGAAATCACTATGCAAGACCTTGAGCAGCTCATCGAAAAAGCTGTCGGGCGGGTGGTAGACCGCCGCTTGGCGGAGCGCAATGCCATCCGCTTTGACGAGCCGAGGGACTTTGCCCTTGACGAGCTAACTGCTGGCGACAAGCCCGTGCTAAAGGGCGCTGTCGGCATCGTTGCCGATTGGGTGCACATCGAATCCCGTCTATTCGATGTCGAGCCACAGAACACGAAGGTGTACAGCATTCCTGCCGTCAAGAAAGCAATCGATACGGCGACCTCTGGCAGTGGGCTGGAATGGGTACCGAGCACGTTCTCTCAGGAGTTCGTAGAGGCAGTCATGCTCGAGGCGCGAGTCGCAAGCCTCTTCGACCGCGTGCCCATGCCGACGAAGCAGTTGACGCTGCCTGCCGAGGGGGCCGACCCCACGCCGTACCTGGTAAGTGAGAATACGGACCTGACCACCAGCATCACCGAGTCGAGCCCTGGGACCCGAAGCGTAACGCTGACCGCTAAGAAGCTGGCGGTTCGGACGGTCACGTCCACGGAGTGGGAGCAAGATGCCATGCCTGTCCTGCTCGAACGCGTTCGGCAAAAGATGATCCGGGCGATCGCGCGTGGGATCGAGAACGCCATCATCAACGGCGACACGTCGCAGACTCACCAGGACAGTGACGTGACTTCAGCCAGCGATGTGCGGAAGGCCTGGACTGGCCTGCGCTACCGGGCCCTGAACACCACGGGCTGCAGCGCGGACCTGTCCACGTTCAACGCGGACAACATCCTCCAGCTCAAGAAGGCGCTGGGTGAGTACGGACTTGACCCGAACGACCTGGCGTGGATCGTCGGGCCGTCTGTAGCCAACCAGCTCCTGCTGCTGAAGGACGCGAACAACAACCTGCTCGTTACCACCCTGGACAAGATGGGCACCGAGGCCACGATTGTGCGTGGGGAACTCGGGCGCCTGTTCGGCATTCCTGTCGTTCCCAGCGCCTATGTGCGCGAAGACCTGAATGCCAGCGGCGTGTACGATGGCACCACGACCAACAAGACGTGCATGCTGTTGGTCAATAGGCGTGCTTGGGTCCTCGGCGATCGCCAGCAGATTGCCATCGAGAATGTACGCCATCCTGGACCGCAAGCCATTGAGATCGTCGCTACCTGGCGAGGACAGTTTGCCCACGTACAGGGCACAAACGACACCGATACGGCTATCGGCTACAATATCGCAACCTAGCGCAAATAAGTCCAACCAGAGTCACGGTTGCTTCAGACCTAATTTCACTTCAGTGGAAGCGGCTGGAGGGGGTGGCTTTAGCGCCACCCCCTCCCCTATTGACAAAGCACGTTACAACGAGTATCATAAAGTCACAATGCGTAACGAAGTGGTTCTCTTAACAGTCCAGGAAGCTGCCCGTCTGCTGAGGCTCGCACCAGCTGTTGTCCGTCGGGCGGCACGAGAGGGACGTCTCCCTGGCGCTGTGAAAGTCGGGCGAGAATGGCGCTTTCGTCTTCACGACTTGGTTGATTGGATTGAGAAGGGCGGCGACTTGAGACGTGAGGAGGAGAGACAGGATGAAGCTTGAAGTGCACCTCCGGCCAGTCAATGATGAAGACTGCGATGATCAGTGGGAGTGGTGTGTCGAGCTGCCCGACCGAACGTTCGACCCGCCCATCCAGAAAGCAGAAAAGTTCGCCGAGAAGCTGGCAGAATTGCTTAGAGAACGGCTTGGTGCCAACTGGCCCTGGGTGAGGCTCGAATGCTCATGGATAGCCAAAAGCGTCGCCGATTCCTCCGTCGACCGATGCCCACCTAAGGTGCTTGTGGACTTCACTGGCGACACCGAAGTGCTCGAGTGCGTCGAAGATGCCTACGTGGCTGTCTACGGCGTACGCAGGGAATTGGATGTTCGCTTGAACGACTACTTGGCCGAACTAGGGCCAAGAGTAGAACGCTACCTGAAGTTCATCCGCTCCGCGTCCCTATCTGTCGGAAACTGACGGAACATGTCGGACGAATTGTCCGCTACTGAGGCGGCTGCGCTGCTTGGCGTAAGCGAGCGCACCATAAGACGCTGGGCAACAAGCAATAAGCTGCCCAAGGGGTGGGTTGTAGCTTCCCGACGGCCGCTTCGTCTGACGCCGCCACCTGATAGCAATGGACTCAAGAGGAGTCAGACAGGGTCGGACAAAGTCGGACTCGAGTCGGAACTTGACCGCTTGCGGCAAAACCTCATGGATTTGCGGGAAGAAGTTATAGCGCTTCGAGCTGAGAATCGCCGTCTGACCGAACGTGTCCAAGATTTGCAGCGGGAGCGGGATTGGCTTCGGCAACGCATTGACGCATTAGACGCGGAGAGGATCGAATTTTGGGGTAAACATTTGGCCCTACCATCGACGCCGGAGGAGCAATCACGACAGCCATTCTGGAGACGCTGGTTTAACAGACGAAAATAGCCTGAACAAAAAGAACCCGCGCGGGTCAGGCGCGGGCTAAACAGTCGAAGAAGCACTGTTTGGTCTCTTTGGTAGCCGGACAGTAGCATAACGTCCTTCGACTGTCAAGCCCCACTTGCCGCGCGGTGGGGCTTTCGTGTTTGGACTGCTTGGCCAGCAGTCAATTGTATCGGCAGCGGGGCGGCGTCCGCTGCGGCGGAGGCCTGAGCCTCGGGCTGTCTGCGCCGCCCCGCTCGAACCAGACAATAAGAGGCGATAGTGATGAGAGAGCAATTTATCAAGCTGTGGAACACACTGCATCAGCGCACAGAGTTATGGGAACTGCCGGCAGAAGCATTTCGGTTGCTCATTATGCTGTTGCCGCATGTCAGACAAAACCCGCCGCGCGATAAGAGGAAAACGGATCTCAGCGGGTGCTTAGTCAGAGAACGTGGACGGCCACACACAGCAGATACGCTGGCAAAACTTTTGGGCAAGCCTCGTAGCTACATCCTACGGCATCTCCGAGTGCTCAGAAATCATGGTTTATTCGAACGATACAGGGCTGAAAACGGGCACCGCTACTGGCGACTGGTAGATGCCCAAGCCTGGCTCAAGTCGAGTCACGAAATTCGAGACTCCAAGTGTGCACAATTCGAGACTCCAAGTGTGCACAATTCGAGACTCCAAGTGTCCAAAACGCGAGACTCTGACGAGTCTCGAAAAGTGCACACTAGGATTGGGAGTGAAGATGAGCAAGAACTCCTTGCCAATCAAGGGGAAATGGACTCCGAAGGTGATGGACTATTAATCCGGCATCAAGAGTCAGCCACAGGTGTCTATAGAACGAAGGAAGAACGAAGTAAAGAACGAAAGGGGAATAATAAGCGGACCCCCAATAGGATCAAAACTGGGGATGAAAATACTCCCTCTCCACCACAAGATTTGAGTTCAGAACAGCAACAAGAATGGCTTGGAATTGTTGCTGAGCTGAGTCCATTTGTCGAGGAACTCTTCCCTGGCAACCCTCGTACCCAAAGAATTTACCTGACTTTACTGGCGAGCGAAATTCTCGCCGGCCGACTGGAGCGTGACACAGCCCGCGCCTTGTTGGAATTTCCTCCGTCGCGTCCCAACCCAATCGACTTTCCGTTTCCTGAGGATTGGCTTCGTGAAGCGAAGCTGTGGCTGGATACCCTCGAGTTAAGATGGTGGAAAATAGCACCTATTACGCGCCTATTTCCGCGAGAAACATGGGAGAAATGGTTCCAAGCGTTCTGGAGGCTTGCCCAAGAGAGAGGAATGGATCTGGCTGAGCAATCGCTGCGAAGCGCCAGTCGCTGGATCAATGAGCCGCCGATTAATCCGCATGACTATGATGACCCGGTTAAATGGTACATGGCATGTAGAGAACACATCATGAAAACCACGCTGGAGGAAAGCAAATGAGCGACCAGCCGGAACGTCAGGACCCACGCGCGTTGAACCCCGTCAAGCACGGTGCCTACCGGTGGATCACGCGAGGACTTTTGCCGCTTTGTGATAAGTGTCCGTTCTATCCAGACTCCGCCGACTGTCCCTATTATGCCGAGGGGCAAGAATGTAAGCCACTCAACGATTACCGCACAGCCCTCACTAAAGAAATCATGGCGCTGCCGCATATCAAGCCCGTCCACTGGCCGCTTGTCGTAAACTATGTGAGTATTCAGGTCTTCCTTCGCATAATCGAGGGCTGGTGCAGCAAGGTTGGCCCTGTCTTGCCCTGCGCTGATGAAGGGCACGTTAACCCGCAACCGGCACTCGCCAAGAACTATACCAGCTTTTCGAATGCAGCTCTTCGCTTGGCCACTGAGCTGGGTATAACTCCGCGTGTTGAAGCTGAGCTGCAGGCTAAAGCCCGAGGAGACATGTCAAGGCAGCTGGCTGCTGCGATTCAGCAGATGGCCCGAAGGGAGTGCGCCGAATCTTCGAATTCTGAAGGCCAATACTCCCAAAACAAACGCGCCGTTGATGCGGAATTTGAGGCTGAAGAGGCCATTTAGCACAGCATCGAATTGTGCAGCGTTGTACGCTTTTTGTTTAGTGCACCTTGACAGCGCCCTTTCTTGTGCGTAGAAATACAAAGAGCGCACAAGGAGGGGCAAGCCATGCAAAGGAGCCGGAAACTGCCAGTCGTCTTGACGGATGAAGAAGTCGAGCGGTTGCTGGTACAGGTTAACCCGAAAAGCCCGACGGGACTGCGAAACCGGGCCATGCTGGCGGCCATGCTGGGTGCTGGCCTTCGAGTCAGCGAAGTAGTGGCGCTGATGCCGGCGGATATTGACCTCGAGCGCGGCATGATCCGCATCAACAGCGGCAAGGGGGGAAAGGACCGGGTGGTGCCGGTAGACAGCGAAACGCTGGCCTGGCTTCGTGCTTGGGCGGAGAAGCGTAAAGCCCTCGGGCTGAATGCGCGCAAGCCGTTCTTCTGCGGCATTCGTGGAGGGCGGACAGGGCGCGTTGTGCGAGAGCGGGGTGAGCGGCTGAGAGTGCGCTATGTGCAAAAGCTCGTTCGACGTCTGGCTGAAGCCGCAGGCATTGAGAAAAAGGTCACGCCGCACGTCCTGCGGCATACCTATGCTACTCGCTTGCTGCGCAGAGGTTTCGACTTGCGGGAAGTGCAGGAGCTTCTGGGCCATGCGCAGGTTGTGACCACTCAGATTTACACCCACGTTGACCCGGAGGCCCTGCGGCGCAAGATGCAGGCAGACCAGGAGCAGGAAGCCGAGAAAATTGCCCGCGCCCTGCTCGAAAAGCTCCCGCCGGACGTGGTGAAAGCCTTGGCGCGGCTCGCCAGCAGAAGCGACTGAGTACAAGTTTGGTGCCGCCACGATGGTCACAGTTTCGCCAATGGCTGGAAAGGGCCGAAAACCGAAAATCGCGCTCAGAGCCATTCTGAGCACGTTTCGTGCCGCAGCAAGGGGTAACCTGCGGGCGAAGCGAGAAAATGCAACAGCGTTCGCTGAGGTGTGAAAGAGAAGCATTGTGGCAACGAGGCGGAGGGAAACGCTGTGCGGCTTGAGCAGTATGGCTTGCAAGCACTTCTTGAGCGTATCGGTATGGATGCCGAGCCTGAGGTGGCTTTAGTGGAGGCCACTAAAGCACGCGAAAAGGTGATGCGGTATCGAGGCCCGAACCAAGAGATAGCGACATCGCTATACCACGAGTTGGTTAGGTTCATCTGGTTTCTCCGTACAGGGATAAAGCCATCGGGCATAACACGACGCGAGCTTGAGCTTTATCGAGGTTATTGCCAGCGGCAGGTGGAAGCGGGGCGGATGGAGACAACAGTTCTTGACGAGCTTGCTGAGTGGGAAAGGGAAGCAGAACGATAAAACGGCCTACCGACTCTGCTGGACAAGCCACGGCCTCAGTCGAAGGACTTGCGCCTACGGAGCAGACTTTGCCTGGCGAACGGCGCGAGAGCCTTTGTTGCCGCTCGCGCTTGGGGACTTCGAGTGTGTGACAGAAGTCGCGAAGACAGCGCCACAACCCCATGACAAGCGACGAAAGGGCTCAACCCCATGCATACTTGAGCCTGGTGGACTCAAGAGGTGGCAGTGATGGACAGAGCGCGGACGAATGTATATCTGCCTGAGCAGACCTGGTCACTCAAGCTGTGTGTAGTCAATCAACACATGTCCAGCGCTGGGCCCAGCGCGCCAACCAGGAATGTATTTGTTGAATTTCTTGGCGCGCGTGTCGAGTGGTCAAATGAGCCCGCGGAAACTGAACTGGGCTCATTTTCAGTATATGCGGGCCCACCAGTAGAACATGAGGTTGATGACCCGCCGCCACCGGATTGGCCGGGGGCACAGCCTGGAGAACCTCCGCCGCGCTGGTGGGGTGTTTACTATGCGTTTGTTCTTCGAATTACAGCACCGAGCAACAGTGAGTATCCAACAGAGCAAGAAAAGACGATGGGTTACGGCATTTGGGCTTACGACTCCTATGACAGCTATCCGCCAGCACCATATCCGGGAGATGATGCTCTTCCGTGGCTCTCAGGCGAGTGCTGTGCCGAAGTGACTTTCCTCGTGAATGATGTCTATATGAGGGGCAAGGTGAGAGACGTGACCCCGAGTGGGCGATGCCTGCTGGACTACACGGATCGCGTGGCCGAATACGCTTGGTGCGCTGATGACAATGCGAAGCTCACGGTGCGGGCCGTGGGCCCTGACGGGACTGTGCTTGAGGCCAGTGGCCCGCTGGTGCTAGGAGAGTGAGGCGCGTGGCTAAGCAGACCCTGGTGACCACCTACGTATTCGAGCAGCCCGATGGTTGGGGCAATCTGCTGTTTCACTTGCGAGGGCTGATCCAGTATGGGGCGTACACCACCGACGAAGCTGCCTGGGGCATTTTCGAGGCGGTGAAGTTTGTGTTGGCCTGCGCCCAGAATGGCCTTGAGGCACGGGCGAGCATCTGGGCGGTGCCAGCAGGCAGCGGCAAATTGAAGGCACATCGGGGCTTACAGGTAAAGCTGGAGGGTGCGTTGCCAGAGCTGTGTTTGCGTCTGGCGGCAGCAAGCGCAGCGACGTTCGGAATTGCCCTGGATCAAGTGCGCGTGGAGATAAAGCCTGCCAGCGAGCGTGACGCGGTGCTGGCAAGTCTGCAGGCGGGGGAGCGGATATGAGGCAGCGGATCTTGGAGATAGTGCAGCAGTCAGCCGAGGCGGCGAAGCAGGGCCGCGAGTATCTGATAGTCGACGGCGCGCGGATGCGGCGCTCGATACCGTTGCGTCGCAGGAATAACTGCGCGGGTTTTATCGTGGCGGTATACGAAGCAGCGCTTGGCTTGGTGCCAGGCTGTTGGGCATTTCATGTGGGCCCGGCACAAGCGATGGAGAAGCGCCTGAAATGGGCGGGCAAGGAAATCCCAGCAGAAAAGCGGCAGCCGGGCGATCTGGTGTTTTTCAGGCGAGGCGATCAGTGTCACGTGGCAATTTACATGGGGCGTGACGACCGGGGGGGCGATCTGATAGGGCACGCCAATCGAGGTCATGTATGCATTCAGCCAATGGGGGCGCTGCAGTACTTCGCGAGCGGATGGTATCGGGTGGTGCCAGCATGACAGAGATAACCGCAGAACGGCTACAGCAATGGCAGCAAGATATAATCGCTTGGGCGAAAGACTGCGTGGTCTGGCGCTCGCCAGACGGCAGACAAGGCCCGATACAGTTCTATGCGGAGCAAGAA
>QNAP01000050.1 GCA_003641795.1 Thermotogae bacterium
AGCGCCGAAGCGAGCACTCGTACAAACGGGCACCGAGCTACATGGATGTAGCGAGCATGAAGCTGAAACAGGATGTTGAATCTTCATGGCAGTGCCCGTTTGTGAGTGTGAGCGAGGAATAAAGCGAAGCACAACATGCTTTCTGCAATGTGAAAGAGAAGGAAGTGGCGCATTCCCACGCCCCCACGGCGCTCGTGAGGCTGTGTGATCGTGTGGGATTTTGATCAAAGGTAAGAGATAAAAGAGTAGATGACAGATGCAATGAGGTCTGGTAAGTATCTTCATATCCATTTGTGCGAGGACTCCATGCTATACTTTTTCCATCGAGTTGTGTTATGTGTTAGGGGGTATGAAGTGGAAGAAAGAACCCTACTTTCTTCGAGCAGTCGGAGACTTCTCGTGAAAATGAGTGCTTCGTTCTTACGGGAGATGGCCTCCTCGAGTGCCTCTTCGGACGTTTATTCAGCATTGGTTTCCGTTTTGAAGAGTACACTCACCCTTTCGTGGTACCAGATCATCGTTCCCACTCCAAAGGGATATGAAGCCTCCCTCATCGAAGGGGAACCTTCGGAAGATCTCACACCTTATCTCGACTGGATCGTGTCGAAGAAATCTCCGGCTTTTATCCACTCTGACGACGGTGTAGCCATTCTGCTTCTTCCACTGGTTTTCAAAGATCAAGTGAAGGGTATCTTTGCAGGAGGTCTTGCAGGAACGGAAGTAGATGTAGAACTTCAAGAGTCACTCCAAATCTTTTCCTACTTGGCCGCCAGCACCCTCGTCAACATAGAGCTGAGCGAATCACTGGCAGAGAAGAACAAGATCATCGAGGAATCGTGGAACTTTCTCAAAGGTTTGCTCGATTCCTTCCCCGATCAGATCGTGGTTTATGACAACGAGGGTGTCGCCATCTTCAAAAACCAAGCCTTTGACACTCAAAAGATGCCTCCTTCGTGTCTGACCACTCTTGAACAGATGCTCAAAAGTGTTGCATTGACAAAACAAACCGTTTCGAAGGAGGTTGAATGCGAGAACGAACGTTTCTACTCCATCGAAGTGATGCCTCTGAGTTTTGGTGAAAACGACTATCTACTGGTGAGGATAGACGACATAACCGGTACTAAAGAACTGGAGCGGCTGAAGAAGATAGATCAAATGAAGACGGAGTTTGTGGCAAACATCTCTCACGAGATCAGAACACCCCTTGCGGCTATCAAAGCTTACGCGGAGACCTTGAAGGACTCCATTGAAGACTTGGATACCGAAACACTGAGCGACTTTGTGAACACCATCGCGGAACAGACGCTTCACTTGGAAGGAATCGTGGAAGAGCTCCTCGATTTTTCGAGGGTGGAGCTGGGACAGCTCCAACTGGAACGATCAGAAACAGATCTTGTTTCTCTTGTGAAAAACACGATAGCTTCGTTGGAAAAGTTAGCCCAAGAAAGAGGCGTAGAGCTGAGAACCCATTTCGATTCCGCAAGTGTGACGGTCTCTTTGGATCCTCATCAGTTTCGCAAAGTGATCACAAACCTCCTTTCCAATGCGATCAAGTACTCCGACCCATCGAAAGCACACAAATGGGTCGAGGTGGAAGTGACCACAGATGAAGATAACGCAATACTCGTCGTGTCCGACAACGGTATTGGGATGGGGAAAGAAGAGAAAACGAGAGCCTTCGAGCGCTTCTACAGAGCGGATTCTTCCCTGACTTACGAAGTCTCCGGCACTGGATTGGGGCTCAGCATCGCTAAGGAAATTGTGGAGGCCCATGGCGGGAGCGTGGAAATCGAGAGCGAGAAAGGTGTTGGAACCACCGTGCGCGTGGTGGTACCGAAATGAAAACCACAAGAGAGCTGAGAAAGGAACTCCAATTTTTAGAGGAGCTGCCAAGTCCCAATTTTGTCATCCAAAGGGTGATAAGTCTGGTCTCCTCACCTGAAACCACCGTTTCCCAGCTTCACGACGCCATATCCATGGACCCCTCGTTGTCGGCTAAGGTGTTGAAGCTGGCAAACTCCGCATACTACGCAGTCCCGAAGAAAATCGCAAAACTCAGTGAAGCCATCATGATTCTGGGGTTCAAAACCGTTCGAAATCTTGCTTTGAGTGTGTTCGCCAAAGAGAGCTATTTTTCGGAACCCATCCCCGGTGTGGACGAGAAGAAACTCTGGGAGCACTTAGTGCTGACAGCCATGGCGGGAGAAGTGGTGGCGGAAATTCTGTCTTTTCCAAACAGAGAAGAAGTCTTCATGGCTGGTCTGTTTCACGACTTGGGCAAGATCATTATGGGCTTGGTGTCTCCACGTTATCTTTCTGGAATTGTGGAATACGCAAGGCTTTCGAAAAAGCAGTTTCATGATGTAGAAAAGGAATTCGACGCTCCGAATCACTGTGAGCTGGGAGAATTGATCTTCGAGATGTGGAATATGCCCGAAATCGTGGTACAGGTAGCTGCGCATCACCATGATCCTTTCAACGCCCCTGATGAAGCGTTGAAAGATGTGGTATCTATGGTGCATCTGGCCAACGCGGTGTCCAACATCGTGTTGGAAGGGTACGGTATGAACTTCGCCATTCCCCTTGTGGATGTGGAAGTTTGGAAGTATTTGCGGCTCAGACCGAAGATCTTCGAGAAGATAGTTAACCGGACACATGAAAAATTAAGATATGTCGAAGAATTCTGAAGCTGATAATGTCGAAAGAAAGCTCCTTGCCTGGCTTGTACGCACATCCTGAGTTCAGAGAGGTGGGAAACTTGAGTGCGAAAAAGTTTGTCGTGATCACAGGCGGCGTGATAAGCGGTATAGGCAAAGGAATATTCGCCGCTTCTACCGCTAGAATATTGAAAGACAGTGGTGTACGTGTGAACACACTGAAGATAGATCCATATCTGAACGTCGACGCTGGAACAATGAATCCCAACCAGCACGGGGAGGTCTTTGTCACAGACGATGGCTACGAAGCCGACTTGGATCTGGGGCATTATGAACGATTTCTGGGACAGAACATGACGAGAGCCAACAACCTCACCGCTGGCCAGGTGTACTGGAGCGTGGTTCGCAAGGAAAGAGAAGGTCGCTTCCTTGGGGCTACTGTACAGATGGTCCCACATGTGACAGAGGAAATAAAATCGAAGATACGCTCCATAGACGCCGACGTGGGAATTATCGAAATAGGGGGCACCGTTGGTGATATCGAAGGAGAGATATTCTTAGAAGCCGTGAGGGAACTTTCCCTCGAGCTGGGTAGGGAGAATTTCGTCTTCATACATGTTACATTCGTACCGTATCTCAAGACTACCAACGAATTCAAGACGAAACCAACACAGCAATCTATCCAACTGTTGAGACGGATAGGCATACAGCCAGATTTCTTGGTAGTACGGAGTGAATCGCCTATGGACGTTGATTCTCTCGACAAGGTGGCCCTCTTCGGAGGCGTTCCGAGAAACCGTGTGATCAACCTACCTGACACGAGCAACGTCTATGAAATCCCAGAACAGCTTTATCGATTGGGGCTCCACCGTTCCATGGCCAAGATGTTGCGGATAGATCTCGTGGATAACGGCTTGAAGTGGGAGTATCCCAAGGCGGTCAAACCTGTCAGAATTGCGTTGGTGGGTAAGTACTTGGGTACCGATGACGCCTACAAGAGTATCTTCGAGAGTTTAATACTGGCAGGCGTGGAGAAACCCGTAGTGATAGATGCGGAACACATAGAGGAGTTAGAGCGGGACGAAGACGTGCGGATGTACCTTTCCAACTGGGATGGACTGATCGTTCCCGGTGGATTCGGAAAGCGCGGTATCGAAGGTAAGATAAGAGTCATAAAGGCCGCAAGAGAAGAGCGCATCCCCATATTGGGAATCTGCTTGGGCATGCAGCTCATGGTGATCGAGTTCGCACGCCACATGGCGGGGTTGGAGAAGGCCAACTCCACCGAGTTCGATCCCAACACTCCGCATCCCGTTATCGATATGATGGAACAACAAAAGAAGGTGCTGAACCTGGGTGGTACCATGAGACTCGGTGCACAAAAGATGGAGATCCTTCCTGGATCAAGACTCGCCAAAATTTACGGTGATCAAAGGGAAGTCTACGAACGGCACCGTCACCGCTACGAAGTGAATTACGAAGGTTACAAGGAGCTCTTTTGCAAGCCGGGCGAGGAAGACCGAGATAAATTGGTGATCTCCGCAATGTCGGAATTCGTGGAGGCGGTGGAGATTCCCGACCACCCCTTTTTCGTGGGCGTGCAGTATCATCCAGAGTACAGATCCAAAGTTGGCGCGCCGCATCCTCTCTTCATCGCTCTGGCAGACGCCGCAGAAAGGAAGGGATCGAGATGATCTTTCCTGCGCATTTTTTAGTAATTTATCTGGTGGCTGATCACGCATTCGTTAACAACCACACCTTGGATAAGCAACCAGTAAGAAAGTTTTGGGGACATCTCCTTTGGTCCTTTCTGGTGATTCTCGCCTTCACCTTCGATACGTTGTTGAAAACAACGGAAGGAACGGCTGTCTTTCTCACCTTTGCGGGCTTTCATCTGGTTTTAGACTGGGTGCGATGGGAATACCATATAGGAAAGCTCGTCGAATTATCGAACCTTGCCATGGCTATCGTTTATACCCTCCTCTTTTCGCATCTTCTTGGCTCTTCCTACGTTTCTCCAGAGTTTTCCACCTACTTGCTCGGCATGCTGGCGACCACGGTGGGAGTTACGTATCTTGTGAGAGAACTCATGGAGCATACCTACAAGGACACCGTTGGAATATCCGAGAGACTCGCCATATACATTTTCGCCATGGCTGGTAAGTTCGAATGGGTTTTGATCTCTATTGTCGCAGGACTCATTTACAAGTTGGCCTTCGAGAAGAAGAGAGACTTCACATGGTGGCTCAGCCCGGTTATGGGAGCTTTGGTAAGCCTGGTTTGGTATTGGCTTGTCTGAACTTTTCTCTTTCTTGAGAGGTCTTAATGATGTAACACACTTTCATGGAGGTGGGAAACATGAGAAGGCTGTTGGTGTTTCTTGTTCTGGTTTTGAGTGTTTCCGCTCTCTTCGCACTCGAAATAGGAGTCGTCGGAGGGATGGAAATTGGCGGCAGAAACAGACCATTTCTCGGTGCGAAGTTGGGAATTGGAGACTCTGGGATCGGAGTTTCGGTGGAAGGGTTCGTCCCCGTAACCGCCTTCGAAACGGCCACAGAAGAACTACAGAACGTCAGATTCCTGGAAGTTGATCCATTCTTGCTTTTGATCATTCCGCTCGGTTCTTCCAGAATCTACGCAGGTGCTGCTCCGATCCTGGTTTATGACATCGAAGCCGGCAAGGTGGGACTCTTTTCCGACAGGATATTCCATGCAAAGGTGGGACTCTCCATGGGTAAATCGCTGAGACTCTTCGTCGAAGGGATGACCGCGGTGGCTTACACACCCGAGAGTGAAACGATGATCCAGTCCACTGGCATATTCAGCGCCCATCTTGGTGTGGCTCTGGCATTTTGAGGAGGTGATGTGAGATGAAAAAACTCATACCTTTCATAGCTGCCGGTTTATTTCTTCTCCTATTCGCTGCGTGCGCAGAGATTCCAACGTTGCCCGCCGTGATTCCGCCAGACCCTGAGGGCGTGACCGAACCTACAACGTGGGGAGATAGTGTGGAAGTTTACGGTTCCATAGACAAAGCACCGTTTCTTACCCCGCTGGATATCCCGGACTTCGTGAAAGTTAAGGTGAGCATTCCGGAATATCTCGGGGAGGATTTGGGAAAGGAAAACTTCCGCGTGTTCGAAGACGGAAAAGCCCAAGGTTTTCTGCTCTTCAAAGAAACCGAGAAGAGAAGTGCGGTTGATATTATGCTAATCATCGATACCACCGGGAGTATGTACAACGCGATAGACGGTGTGAAAGCTAGCATAGTCGATTTCATCGATAGTCTCAAATCAAGCGGTATGGATGTCAGAGTCGGTGTTGTACCGTTCGACGACGCCGCACCTTCAAGGGATCTGTATATCGACACCACAAACAGAACATGGCAAGATTTGACAGATCTCGACACAGCAGAGGCGTATGTGAACCAACTGTACGCTACAGGTGGAGGAGACGGGCCGGAAAACCCGTACGCAGGGGTGATGTACGCTTGGGAGAACGCCAGCTGGAGAAGAGGTGCGCAAAAGATATTCATACTCATCACGGATGCTTCTGCTCACGATCCCGATGATCCTGGTGATGCAAGCGGCGAACCTCTGTACTACAAATCTGACGTAATAGGTGCCATAAAAGGTTTTGCAACCCTCCATGCCGTAGTGGTACCTGGTTGGTACTACAGCGAAAGCGACACCGACTTCACATCGTACGATGACGTGCGAGAAATCGCCGTGGAAACCGGCGGCTTGGTTTACTACACCGATTACTACGGAAACGTGGATCTGACAACGATAGGGGTTATAGAATACGTCGAATCCTCCTGGGTCATCGTCTTTGAGAGTGACTCTCCCGAGGAAACCCACAACGTGGATGTTTACTTTGACGGCGATGGCAGTGAGTACACGACAGACGATCAAGGAGCGCTTCATTTGGTCGGAGTGGTGTACTGATACCGAAAGTAACTGTACAAACAAGAAGAACGAGGGCGGGTTTTCCGCCCTCGTTTTTTGTGCCATGCGTTAGAATGGAAACGGGAGGTGATCTCGTGAAAGCTTGGGAGAGAAGCTATCAAATGCGAAAAGAGGCGAGGCCAACTCCGAAAGAAAAAACACACTGGGACGAAGCCGTAGTGGCAGATCTTTTCCCCGAAACGTTGGTGAAGACGTTTTGGAGGAGCACTGTTCCAGGTTCCAACGCTCCAGATAGTTTGATCCTTGGGGCGGTTCAAGCTGTGGAAAATATGGGTAAAGACGTGGTCGATGCGGAAACACTCTTGGAAGAAGGCTTCGAAGCTTTGCGCGAAGGGAATGTGGGGAAGCTGAAAGCCATCACATCGCTGATCTTCCACCTTCTCTCGAAAGCCAAGGAGATACCAGAACATCCCTATCATCGGTTTCGAAGGCCGCTTCGTTGGGAAGAAATCAGCATGGAATTTCCCACGATCGCTTTCGATCCTCCCGAAGATCCCTTGAGAAGGATCCACGGAGGCTGGCTGGGACAGATAGCTGGGGCATCTATGGGTACAGCTTTGGAAGGACATCTTCATGACGCCTTGGTGGAAACCTACGGAGATCGTCTCGGATATTACGTAGGCGAAGTCACCACCTACAACGACGATATCACCTACGAACTAGCTTTGATGGAAGCGGTGAAGGAAAAAGGGCCTGGAGTGGATTCCGCGGATATCGCGTTGAAGTGGATCGAGATGATACCGTTTGGTTGGAGTGCCGAGCTGGTGGCCTTGGAAAATCTCAGAAGAGGTATTCTTCCTCCAGAATCTGGAAGATTCAACAACCCCTTCCAGGAATGGATCGGCGCCCAGATGAGGACGATGATCTGTGGATTGTTGTACCCTGGAAAGCCGAAAGAGGCAGCAAGATTAGCATTTCTGGACAGTCAGATCTCCCACAGCGGCAACGGGATATATGGAGGTATGATGAGCGCCGTACTCACGTCCTTGGCTTTTGTGACCCACGACACGAGGGAGGTGCTCCAACGGTCCGTGGATTACGTGCCCGAAGGAAGCGAGTTCCGCCACTACTTGGAGTTGGTGCTGAACTGGTGTGAAAACGCACAAAGTTGGGAGGAAGTCATGAAAAAGGCTTACCAGGAATTCAAGAGATATAACTGGATACACGTCTATCCCAACATGGCAGCGGTAGTCACAGGATTGTGGTTCGGGAAAGGTGATTTCGACGAGACCATGAAGATCATCGCCTCGTTTGGCTACGATGTGGACTGCAACGCAGGAGAAGTGGGAACGGTCCTTGGAGTGATACTGGGAAGAGATGGCATTCCGAAACATTGGACAGAACCGATTCATGATGAATTGAAAACGTACCTTCCAGGCTTCGAAACCCTTTCCATATCCCAATTAGCACGTACCACAATGGAACTCTCACAGATACTCGGAGGTGACACGGAATGATCCTCGTTGTGGGGAGTGCCAACGCCGACATCGTGCTCAAAGTGGATCACTTCACAGAAGTAGGCGAGACTCAGGTGGTCCAGTCCCTGGAGGTTCACGGAGGAGGAAAAGGTGCCAACCAAGCGCTGACAGCAGCGAAGCTCGGTGGAAGATGCGCGTTCATCTCTTGTGTGGGTAGAGACGAGTACGGAAAGATGTTGAAGGCGTCTTTGGAAGGTCATGGAATAACAGGGGTGGGAGCTGTTCAAAACGCACCCACCGGGCGAGCTTACATAGAGGTGGATAAAACCGGCAGAAACAGGATACTGGTAGTGCCTGGAGCAAACCACTCTCTAACTGTGGAGGTATTCGAAAGGAAGTTGGAATCCCTCCCCGTACCCAAAGTGGTGTTGCTCCAAAACGAGATACCGTTTTCAACCACTCTCCACGCTGCTAAAAAACTCAAAGGGCTTGGAGCACTGGTGATCTTCGATCCAGCTCCAGTGCGGGGCAACCTTACCGAGATTCTTCCCTACGTGGATTACCTCACACCCAACGAGGTAGAGGCACAAGCGTTGTTGAACCAGCTGGGTGCAACCGGTGATCTCACATCGGCGGCAAAAACCTTTCTCCAGCGCGGCGTAAAAAGGGTGGTTTTAAAGCTGGGAGAAAAGGGTGCGCTGATCTTAAACAAGGACGGAACTTCGAAGATTCGTCCATTCAAGGTCAACGCTGTCGACACCACAGCAGCGGGAGACGTTTTCAACGGTGCTTTCGCCGTCGCCATCTGGGAAGGAAAGACCGAAGAAGAAGCTGCACTGTTTGCCAGCGCGGCGGCGGCCATTTCGGTAACACGAATGGGAGCCCAAAGCTCAATCCCAGAAAGGAGCGAAGTGGAGACATTTTTAAAAAATTCAGCCCCTCCTTCACTTTAAACTGTGGGGGGCCGATTCAATGTTCCAATTCCGAGGTCCGGTTGTCTTTGAAACATCACGCGATCTCGCCCCTTCATACTTGGTACTTCCCGAGCGTTTCTCGACGATGAAGTATCAATTCTTTTGGTAAAATCAAGCTGGTGTTTCCAGAAAGGAGCGTGATGGCTGTGGACGCGGTAATCGTGGATGCACTTGTCAAAGACTATGGCAGCTTCAGAGCTTTGAAGGGAATTTCATTCACTGTCCAGCAAGGTGAAGTTTTTGGACTCATAGGACCCAACGGTGCGGGAAAGACCACCACTTTGCGAATCATCAGTACACTTTTGAAACCCTCTTCTGGTAACGTTCGTGTCTTCGAGTTCGACGTGGTACGGCAAGGTAAAGAAGTGAGAAAGATCATCAGTTACTTGCCCGAAGATGCCGGCGCTCACAAGGACTTGAAAGGTATCGATTATCTACGCTTCATGGCTCGCTTTTTCGCTTCAGATACCGTTGAACTGGAAAGAATTGTGCAGCGCGGCATCGAAATAGCAGATCTTGGAGATAGGATCTACGACAAGGTGAAAACCTACAGTAAAGGCATGGTGAGAAGACTGTTAGTAGCTCGTGCTTTGATGACCGAACCGCAGTTGGCAATTTTGGACGAACCCACATCTGGTCTCGATGTTATCAACGCTTGGG
>QNAP01000051.1 GCA_003641795.1 Thermotogae bacterium
CGCCTGAAGTTTGTACTTCACACCATCGCCTCCTTCTCCAACTGCTTTTCCTTGAGCAACCCATAGATCACCTCGTCCATGCAAATCTCCCCTGTTTTGGCCAGAGAGTAAGCAAGACATCCAACGCATTCGTCGCCGCGAGAACGCGTTGAAATCAAGCCGGGGCAGGTTCCCCAAATTTCCTCGAAGCTCTTTTCTCTCAAGCTTCCCATCGTGAACCGCTGATCGTACCTGAAGTGACCACAAGGCACGACCCTCAAGTCGACGAGAATCGACGCATGAGTTTTCCCAGCCGAACAAGGTTCGCCGCTCACCGATTCCTCCACGAAAAAACGCATCGCATTCGCATATTTGGAAATAATCGCGTTCACATGTTTCAACGCTTTTAACCAGTCCCGCGATTCCATATCCAGTATCTTCGCGTTATCCGCCCCACGGCCAACTGGTATGAACCGATCCACATAGATTCCATCTACACCCAGTGTTGTCATCAGATGTACGTATTCTTCAAATTCTTCCCAGTTTAGAGCGTTCACAACAAAAAGGGATACAACCTTGAAGCCCTCGGCTTTGAGAATTTGCAGTGCGCTCACAGCTTTTTCGAAGGTACCCCTTCCACGCACGAGATCACAGGTTTGCGGTGTTGCTCCATCGATTGAAACACCGAAAAGAATGTGGGGGTTGGCTTTCTTCAGCTCCTTTGCAAGGTCTCGCGACAAAAGAACACCGTTGGTGTTTACCATGACGCTTTGGTTGATCTCGCGAGCGTAAGCCAATATTTCCAGGATGTCTTCACGAGTCAACGGTTCTCCACCGACGAGGTCCACGTAACGCGTACCCGCTTTTTTGAGTTGATCCAACACACTTCGCGCCTCGGCTGTGGACGGTTGTTCGTTAGATTCCCCCGCTCTACAATAACAGTGTAAACATCTCAGTGGACAGCTGAGGGTGATTTCGAATTCCACTATCTCTGGAGAAAGTTTTTTCATACAGCAAACAACCTCCTGGCGTTGGCAACGAGCGTATTTGCCGCCGCTTCCAGTTCAATGCCTTTTACACGCGCTATCTCGGTCGCTACATGGAGGACCTTCGTGGGATCGTTTCTCTTTCCCCTGTACCGTTGCGGTGGCAAATACGGAGAATCCGTCTCTACTTGTATGTGATCCAAGGGAGTCCTCGCCACCACCTCCCTCAACCTTGAGTTTTTGGGATACGTGATAGGACCCGAGATACCTATGTCAAGCCCCATCTGGAGAAACGCTTCCGCGTGTCTCAAATCCCCTGAGAAGCTGTGGACTACACCACGCAAGCGCGCCCCAAAACCGCGGAGGAGTTCTATGGTTCTATCATAGGCTTCTCTCACATGAATTATGACAGCTTTCCCTCGCTCTGCAGCAAACTCAAGCTGCCGAAGGAAAGCGTATTCCTGAACATCCCTCGGCGAGAGATCTCTGTAAAAATCCAAACCAATTTCACCAACTGCAACACATTTGGGATGATTCACCAGTTCGTTCGCGATCTCGAAAAAAGCTTCATCCAAATCGCTTTCAGCGTCGTGTGGATGTATGCCAACACTGAAGTAAACGAATGGGAACAGGTCAGCCAACTTCCTGCTGCAGAGACTGGTGTTTCGATTGTAAGAAACCTCTATGACGAACTCCAACGTCTTCTCGATCTTTTCCAGGATCTTCTCCCGGTCTGCGTTGAACCTTGAAGAACACAGATGTACATGTGTATCCACCAATTTCATGAAATCGACCCCTTCACTATCCTTCTTATTATATCAACTAAGCTCGCGAGAGATTGCTTGGATAACGCCTTGGATTTCCAGATGTAGTATAATCGGGTGCGAGAAACGCTCCGACGATTTCCACAACATTTCTCTCTTTTGCGTGAACACAGGAACGCACAAAGATTCTACAGACCATCGGCTGGTTCGGTGCGATACCACCGTTTTTAATGGTTTTAACGGAGGTTGATCAGGAAGTGAAGATCTCGAAAGAAGCCATAATCAACACGCTCCAAAGCGGGGGATACAAACCGACAACCTTGAAAGGACTCTACAAGCTCTTCGGTGTGTCTTCTAAGAACGAGAGAAAAGAGTTCAGGGCCTTGATCAAGGAGCTTGAAAGAGAAGGGAAGCTTCTGAGAGACGTCGATCATAGGTATTTCTTGGCCGGTGAAGATGTAGTGGCAGGGATCATATCCTTTTCGAGGCGAAAGCATGTGGCATTTGTGGGGACCGCAAATGGTGATGAGATACTCGTCTATCCGGAGAATGCGGGATTTGCCATACATGGTGACAGGGTTCTCGTTCGAATAACGGGTTTGAAACGAGGAATAAAATGCGGGAAAGTCCTCAAAGTGGTGGAACGTGGCATCAAGAAGGTCGTTGGGACGCTATTCATTCACCACTACCAGATGTTTCTCGAACCCGATGATCCTCGTCTTCCCGATTTTTTCAAAGTGATGAACCCACAAGAAGGTAGGGAAGGAAAAAAGGCCATCGCTGAGGTGGCACATTATCCCTCACCACGCTCTGCGCCCGCGGTACGTGTTCTAAAGGTGCTTGGAGACCCCGAGGATCCGGCTGTAGATCTGCCGTCGGTGATAGTCAAACACGGATTGCCACAACCAGAGGAGTTCCCCCAGGATGTTTTGAAAGAAACGGAAGACATACCCCTGAAGGTCAGCGAGAAAGAGCTGGAAGGAAGATACGATTTCAGAGGAAGAACCATTGTCACCATCGACGGTGAGGATGCCAAGGACTTCGACGACGCCGTGGAAGTCAGTAAGACGGATAGGGGAACGTACATGCTGAGCGTTCACATCGCAGACGTTTCACATTACGTAAGAGAAGGATCGGCTCTCGACAGAGAAGCCTTTAACAGAGGAACCAGCGTTTACCTACTCGACACGGTGATACCGATGCTTCCCCCAAAATTGTCCAACGGTATATGCTCATTGATAGAAGGAGAAGACCGGCTGACACTCTCTCTTGTGGCTGAAATCGACAGCAGCGGGCGTACACTCGATCATCGTGTGGTGGCTGGTGTTATAAAAAGCCGAAAGAGGTTGACCTACACCGAAGTGAACGCCTATTTAAAGGGAGAAACGCAAGCGCGTAAGAAATTCGCTTTCATAGGAAGCGATATCGAGATCATGTATGAACTGTATCGGATACTGAGAGCCCACCGTAGAGAGCGAGGGTCGATACTGGACATTGAGGGTGGTGAGATTCGATTCCTTTTCGATTCGAATGGAAGAGTAAAGGATATTCAGCCAATGCACAGGGGCGACGCCGAAAGGATGATAGAAGAATTCATGATAAGAGCCAACGAGATCGTTGCAGGTATCTTCGACGCCTTCGGTGCACCTTTCATATACAGGGTTCACGAAGCGCCGGATCCCGAGACTGTATTCAACCTGAGACAGTATCTCGACGCTCTCGGCCTTTCCTGCCAGTTCCCCCAATCACTCCATCCAGGTGTGCTCCAGCGAATGCTTGAGGAGCTGAAGGATCATCCACTCCGTGCGAGCGTTGAAAGGCTCATCGTCAAGTCAATGAAGAGAGCCCTCTATTCACCGATCAATGTGGGACACTTCGGACTCGCGTCGTTTTCCTACACCCACTTCACCTCACCCATAAGACGGTATCCGGATCTCGTGGTTCACAGGTTACTCAAAGACTACCTTGCCGGCACGCTCACCGAAAAGAGGATGAAATATTGGGAAGAGAGGCTACCAACGATAGCAGCGCACTCTTCAAAGATGGAGCGAAGAGCCAACGAGGCGGAATGGGATCTGATTGATCTAAAGAAGATCGATTACATTAGCCAACATATCGGTAAGATCTTTGAAGCTTACGTCACAGGCGTGACACGGTTCGGACTCTTCGTAGAGATACCCGAAAAGATGGTGAACGGTCTGGTTCACATTTCCACTCTGGATGATCACTATTCCTACGATGAGCAAAAGAACATCCTTACAGGAATGCGGACTGGCAAGGTTTACAAGATTGGCGACAGATTGAAGGTGAGGGTTCTTAGTGCAAACAAAGCGAAAATGGAAGTCGATTTTGAGCCAGTGGCGGATTAGCTTTGTGATCTTAGTGAGTTTCGTCTTGCTGATTGGTTGTACTGAAGTGCCGATGAACACACCACCGGAGACGAAGCTTGTTCACGCTGATACCCTGGTCGGCATCCACGGCGGATACCTCGAGGTGAAGGGTGAGGACAAGGAAAGCCCTGCAAACGAACTCCATTTTTTGATCGAGGTTGACGGTGTGGAAATGCCTATGGAATCGAACAGATTTGATCTGTCCAACCTCGAAGAGGGGGTACACCGGATACGTGTTTGGACAGTAGACCCTCAAGGTGCCGAAGATCCCTCACCTGTTGAGATCACCGTGCGGGTTGATCTTACTCCACCTCCTCGGCCCCTACTCTCGACAAAGCTGGTTTCTTCAATGTTGGAAGTGGAAATCCTCGATTATGGTATTGAAGAGGTCGACACGGAGCAACTTCTGATAACCTTCGATAGTAGCAGTGTCACCACTACTTACACCGATCACTTTCAGTTGAAACTCAACAAAGGAGAGGGCAAGAAGACATTGAGTGTGGTAGCCATTGACGCTGCTGGTAATCCATCCCCACCTGCAACGTTCGTTGTGGACACAGACTTCGACAGACCTCCGAACCTCTTTCTCGAACCAAAGAAGTTCTTGAGTCTGGATGAAGCCGAATTGGCTCTCTATGTAGGAGACGATTGGGATGCGACCCCACTCGTTTTCGCTGAAGTGGACGGAGAAAGGATCGAAGTTGGAATCGATAAGGTCGAAATCCCTTCAAGGATTTCCAGAGGATGGCATACACTCCGCATCAGCGCGGAAGATTCGGAGGGAAATGAAAACCAAGTGTCCAGGGTGTTCTACTTCGAAAAAGATCGTCCACCACCACCAAAGTTGGAGATCAGAGGAAACCTTGTCCGCCTTGAAAAACAACAAAAAGATGTGACGGTAGGCTTGTACAATCTTGGCGATGATGGTGAGCTACGCTTTTTCAACAGTTTAGAGTCCGATGAGGCTGCTTTCATGCCCTACGGGATAGTCCTCGGACGATCCGTGAGCGCCAGTGGGATGAGGAGCACCTATTCCGCACCCAAAGTGCGGCCTTTAACCTGGCTTGTGCCGTACGACCGGGCAGTGCTGGCAGCGGTGACCCAGGACACCGTCATTTCCTCCGGGACGACCGTCCACGTGCCGGGACTGGCGGTAACCGTGCCGGAGGACAAAACGCTTGTGGTCGAGCAGGGAGGATTGCTGGCTTTAGACCAATCAGCACGCCTCGTGGTCAAAGGCACGTTGATGGTGAGGGGGGCCATCGTTGGTGGTGAACTGTTGATCAACGGTGGTCGCCTCATCGTTGACGGTGCTCAAATGACAGGGGTGAACGTAAAGGTCGTGAATGGTCCTCTGGTTTCCTTCAATTCGGCAAAATTGCAAGGCTGCGAGATCGAAGTGATCGGAGTGCGGTTCGTGATCATCTCGGAGACAGATTTCGGTGGGACAGTGTTGAACGCATCTTCCGTTGACGAATACCATATGTGGCAAAGTGAGGCAGCAGGTGTGAATCTAAAAGGTGTAGGGGATGCGATCGTAGTCGAATCCTCTCTGGGATCTCTGACCGTGAGCAGCTTGTCCAAGTGTGAGATGTCCGATTCGAATCTGTCGGGTTCGTTGACAGTGTCGGGGATGAGTGAGCTCTACATCCGTGACAGTCAGCTACATACAAAAAAGATCTCAGTGAGCATGGCAGCTGTATTGATAGTAGAGAAGACGTGGATGGATGCATTGGAGCTTCTGGTCACGAGGAACGCACGATGCGTGCTTCGGTATAACGATGTGCAAGCAAAGCTCGCTGTCAATTTGAAAGATGCTGACCTCGCTTTCTACCATCAAGCGAGGAAAGAAATTGAAATCCGCGCCGCTGGAGGTTACAGAATCTTTGATCATGAACCATGAGCTGGGAATAGATTGGAAAACCCTTCCTTCTTATCTACGCCCCACCCACGCCAGTTTCCTCTTATCCGATTTCGTGATTCGGCAGGTTCGTCACGGCAGTAGTTGCGTTGAACTTGGGTGTGGAGCCGGAGCCGTTGCACTAACACTTGCCAGATCAGGTAGATTTCACCATGTGGTGGGCATTGACAGGGATCACGAAGCGGTATCGATTGCGAGAGAACTTTACCATAAACTGAAGCTCGAGATCATCGTGGAGTTTTTGGAGATGGATATGTCAGATGTGAGGAGGTCGCTGTCAGCCGAGAGTTTTGACGTTGCAGTGATGAATCCTCCGTTTCACCTGAAAGGCCAACCCAGCTTTGATCCTAAAAGGAACGCAGTCAGGTCTGGAGATATGAAAACGGTGAAGAATTTTATCGAGGCAGCGGTATACTTGCTGAAAAACAGAGGGGAACTTTACATGGTGGTGAAACCATCTGTGGCCATGGAGTTCGTGGAAATCATGCTTACCAAGGCTGCCGAGCCCAAATCGATCCAACCGGTCTACGGTCGTGGAAACCGCGAAGCCTTTCTCTTGCTCATAAAGGCGATCAAAAATGGTGGGAGGGAGCTCCACGTACTCCCTCCCATCATCTTGTCTTGAGTGGTTATTCATTCGTATATGGGAGTAAGGCCATTTGCCGTGCTCTCTTTATTGCAACCTTTACCATCCGCTGGTGCTTCGCGCAGTTACCATTTATCCTTCGGGGAATGATCTTCGCCTTGTCGTTCAAAAAATCACGCAATAGGCTCGTGTTTTTGTAGTCAATGTAATCGATCTTCATCTCGCAAAGACGACATTTTCGTCTCACTCTGTTTCTTCTCTTTCTTTTCCTCTTGGGCATGCGTCGCTTCCCTCCTTAAAATGGCGGTTCGTCGGTTTCCTCGGTGTCCGTTTCTTCTTCAACACCGAGAAGATCGACATCGATAGGTGGTTCGTGCTCTTCTAAGCTACCGTTCGACATGGAAGTTTCCAGAGACTTTTTCGTCTCCATGAAACGCACCGCATCGGCCAAAACTTCGGTCGTCTTCCGGGTTTCTCCAAGCTGAGTTTGCCAGCGTCTTATTCTCAACGACCCTTCCACCAAAACCAAGCGCCCTTTGGCAAGATAAGATGCCACGAACTCTGCCAATCTGCCAAAGGTGACCACGGGTATGAAATCCGTTTCTGCCTCGCCATTTGAGGAGCTTCCTCCGCGCACCCTATCTACAGCGAGAGTGAAAGTGGAGACCTGGGTACCGGTGGTCGTGTACCTGACCTCTGGATCACGCGTCAACCTCCCCACCAGGATAATACGATTGTACGATATACCCGCCACACTCATTCCTCCGCTTTCTCGGTGGATTCCTCGGACGTGGAGGAAACGGTAGAGGAAGCTGCCTTCATGGCTTTGGCTTCCTTCTTTTCAAGATCCAATCGTCTGAAGGTCTGCCATCTGAATATCTCGGGAGTGAAGTGATAGAAGCGCTCGAGCTCGTTGACGCTCTCAGGGCGAGCACGGAAGATCATCACAGTGTAATCGCCTTCTGTGAAACGCTTCACCTTGAAAGCCAGCTTTCTCTTACCCATCCTGTCGACCGAGTCGACTTTCCCGCCAACCCTTTCTTCGATCCACGCCTTTACCCTCTCGACGATGGTTTCCCGATCCTCGTCGGCAAGGGTTGGATCGACGATGAACATGGTCTCGTAGATCCTTTCCACCAAAAAAACACCTCCTGCCTCGGACTTAAGGCCCCGGGTTTTCCCCGGAGCGGCCAGAGATTCATTATATCTAAAGGGTGTTAAAGTTCGTTAACGGCCTTCGAGGTACCCCTTTCCAAGTTTAGCAGAAACACTTTCCACGACAACGAGGGTGAGAAACCTCCCAAATCGCCCTTGCCCACTACTCTGTGACAGGGAATCACGATGGGAAGCGGGTTCTTCTTCAACGCTTGACCCACAGCTCGCGCCAACTTGGTTCCACGCTCTGGATCGATCCTTCTTCCCACTTCGCTGTAAGTCAGTACCTCTCCATAAGGTATGGTCGAAACCACCCTGAACACCTTCTCTTGGAAGGGTGTGGCGGAAATGGTGGAGAATGCGAAGGGCAAGTTGAAGGAACTTCGGCGGCCTTGTAAATATTCTCGAAACTCTTCTGTAAATGGGTGAAGGGGAACTGCTTCCAATCTTTCATTCAACAGCTCCACTCTCACTAAAGCACCATCGATCACATGGATTCTTACAGATCCCGGTGCTGCAGGGATTATCCCGATCATGCACTGTATTCCTCCATGCGTACGGGTATTACCCTGGAAATACCGTCTTCCATGGTGATACCTTGCAAAAGATCGGCGACTTCCATGATGAGCTTGTTGTGAGTGATTATCACGAACTGAGTCTTTTGGGCGTTCACCATCAAAAGCCTTTTCAGACGTTCCGCGTTGAAATCATCGAGAGCCGAATCGATTTCGTCGAGGATGTAAAAGGGACTTGGCTTCTTCTCCATAAGGGCGAATATCAGGGCGATGGCCACCAAAGCCTTTTCGCCACCTGAAAGCAAGTGAAGCTTCTGATAGCCTCTTCCAGGTTTCTTCACACTTATCTCCACGCCAGCTTCCAGTAAATCTTCAGCAGAAACGATTTTGAGCTCCCCATGACCACCTTCAAAAAGAAGAGAGATGTGTCTGTCAAAGGCGCTGGAAACCTCTTCGAAGGTTTCCATAAACTGTGTACGGGCTTGACTGTCAGCCAGGTCTATTATCTCCTTCAGTTTCTTCTTGGACTTTTCGAGATCTTCTCTTTGCTTGGCGAGCTCCTCGTACTCAGCCTCGATTCGATTGTACTCGTCTACAGCATCCAGATCTACTGACCCGATATACCGCAGACGGTTTTCGAGGTCACTCACTTCCTCGGAAAGAAGATGTGCAGCTTCCTCATCGAGTTGCACTTCTTGAGCGTTAGAAGGATCGAAGTCTTCTACGAGCTTTTCAAGCTCCTGGTTGACGCTTCTGAGCTCCATTTCTATTTCCTGTAATGAAAGTTCGAAGTTGTGGAGAAGTTCTCGCTTCTCTTCTCGCTGGGACTTCAGCTCTTCGAGGGTTTTCTCAAGGCTCTCGATTCTCTTCATCTTCTCCTGTTGGTCTTTTCGCCTCTCCTGGAAGCTCGCAAATACCGAATCCATTGAAGATTTCAAAGAATCCAACTCTCGCTCTGTTTCTCTGAGTTTCTCCTTAACAACGTCGATCTCCTCAGTCAGTTGGACCTGTTTTTTTGATAACTCGTGTCTCTGATGCTCACCTTCTTCAAGTTTGCGTTTCACCGCTGAAATTTCGTTATCGTATCCCGCCTGTTTTTCGAGATGTGACGTCAATGTCAGCTTCTCTTCCACGATCTTGTCTTTCAGCTCGTCGAGTTGACGTCGGTGAAGCTGAAGCTCGCCGCCCAACGCTTCCAATTCCACACGTAATCGTTCTTTTTCCCTCTCCAGTTGTGCCAAATCGTCGAGAACGGTTTCTTTGCGCGCAACGAAACCCTCCAAGCGCG
This sequence comes from Thermotogae bacterium, assembly GCA_003641795.1. Taxonomy (GTDB): domain Bacteria; phylum Thermotogota; class Thermotogae; order UBA12178; family UBA12178; genus UBA12178. The sequence continues at coordinate 9,585 of QNAP01000051.1, forward strand.
AATTGTACTCTTGGAGTAATTTTTCCAGCTCCTCCACTTCTTTTACAAG
>QNAP01000052.1 GCA_003641795.1 Thermotogae bacterium
AAAATGGTTGAAGTATACCTGACCCTGGGCATGATCCCCTACAACACAAAATACATAAAACCAATCATATCTGGATCTTTGTTACTACTGCTGGCAGGAATCACCCACAAGTTTGTAAGCAACATCCCGATAACCCTCTGCATGCTTCCACTGCTTTTTGCTGTTATGATAGGCCTTCTGATAGCACTCAGACTTTACGAGGAAGATAAGGAAATAATGGGGGTTATTATGAGGAAAATGAAGTTTTTTGGTTAGTTGGCAAGATAATAAGACTACTTCGGTCTTTACAACAATTATTGCGCGCTACCAAAAACAAAGCCAAGAATTTATCAACCAGCTCTTGTGCTTCTTGACTCAAGGAATCTCTTTACCTCATCTAAAGTAGGCATAGCACTGGCTGCTCCAATCCTCGTAGTAACGAGTGCAGCTACAGCGTTGGCAAATACTGCTATATCCTTTGCTTCCTTTACAGTAGTCGGTGGCTTTTCAGTGTACTTGAAAATAACCGCTGCCATGAATGCATCTCCACAGCCGGTTGTATCTACCACATCTATAGGAAATGCCGGTACAACATATTGGTTATTTTCGAAGTGAACAAGACATCCTTTTTCACCCATCGTGACAAAAAGAAGCGAATCTTTCTTTAAAGGAATTTTATGGATTACCTTATCGACAGGTTCCCCTGGAAATATGTAAGAAAGGTCTTGATGACTCAATTTCAAGATTGTCACATTTTCCGCTATGTGGAAAAAATCCTTTATAAAATTGTTTCTATTTTTAATAATGTTTGGTCGCACATTGGGATCAAAGGACACAGGTATCTTCTGTCTTACAAAATCTTCCATCACTCTTAGAGAAGTGGATCTCAATGGTTCAAAAACAACAGCCATTGAGCCGAAATGGAATAGAGAAAAGCGCGATACAGGTAACCGAATTTCTTCGTATGTTAAAGAGGTATCAGCAGGGTGGTCCCGGTAAAATACAAAATCGGGTGATCCCGCTTTATCTCTTGCAATGAACACCAAGGAAGTTTTGAATTCCTTAGATATTACAAGAAACGAAGTATCAATGGATTCGCCTTTCAACATTTGGAAAAGGAACTTTGAAAATGGATCCCCTCCCAGTTTCCCGAGAAAACTTACTTTCCTTCCTAATCTTGAAAGCCCAACTGCAACATTAAAGGGAGAGCCTCCAGGTTTCTTCACAAAAACTTCGCTTTCGTACAGAGGTTTTCCCGCATCATTTGCTATAAAGTCTACAAGAATTTCTCCAAAACACAAAATTGGTTTCATTCAACCGCCTCCAGATTTCTGAAAGGTTCAAAATCCTGCTTGTTTCACTGTACACAAGGAAAATCAGAGGTAGATGTCATAATGGAAATTCTTACTTAGATTACTATCATGGTTTTTATAACTTTATCCTTATTATGGATGGTATATTCAAAAGCTTCCTGAAGTTGGTCAATTCGAAAACGCTTTGAAATTAGATGCGACAATTTGATCTTTCCTTTCGAAACCAATTCAAGAGCCCGAGGGTACATGTTTGCATACCGAAATACAGTTTTAATAGTGGCTTCTTTTGATATTAAAAGGTTTAAATTTATTGGGACTGCATCTTCAGATGGCAGACCTACAAGGACCACCGTTCCTCCAGGCGCAAGCAATTTTGCCGTTTGTGATGCTGTTACACTACTTCCAGCTGTTTCAAACACCACGTCAAATCTATCTCTGTACTTGTCATAGAATTCCAAATTTTCTCCACACAGCACCACTTTTGCCCCCATTTTTTCTGCTACATTTAGCTTATGTGAAGAAGTATCAAATACCGTTACATCGCTTATTCCCACTGCAAACACACTCTGCAAAGTCATCATCCCTATGGTTCCTACGCCTAAAATGGCTACACTATGTTCTGGACGAAGATTCGCTTTTTCCACAGCCCATAATCCCACTGCTAAAGGCTCGAACATGGCTCCCTCTTCAAAAGAAACATTTGAAGGAAGTTTGAAGCAAAAATCCGCAGGATGAGTTACATATTCTACGAAGGCCCCATTTACAGGTGGAGTAGCCCAAAACTTGATATCAGGACAGAGATTGTAGCGGCCGGTTTTACAGTACCTACACTTCCCACAAGGAATCCCAGGTTCCATGGCTACTCGATCACCAACTTTCAAAGAGGTTACTCCTTCTCCTACTTGAACGATTTCCCCAGCTGCTTCGTGTCCAAGTATCATAGGAAATTCAACTACAAATTTTCCTATTCTTCCATACTCGTAATAATGAACGTCAGAACCGCATATTCCCACTGCCTTAACCCTTATGAGCACTTCACCAGGGCCTGGCTTTGGAATATCAATTTCTCGAATTGCGAATTGTCTTATTCCCTCAAGATAAACCGCTTTTGCTTTCAAATTCACTGATTTTCACCTGCCTTTAATTAGACAAATCCATCCTGCCTCATTAGATCTGAAGTCAATAAGATGTTGTCATCTCTTTCGAGGATTACCCTATTTGTTAGATGCAAAGAAATCATTTTGCATTAAAGGTTACAGCAGATTTACAAGCAATTCCTTGAGCTCCTCGCGAGAAAATTTTTTCGGATGTACATCTACATCTTGCTTGTAACCTTTAAATATACTTTCTACAATATCATCTACATCCTCTTTTCTCATTCCATATTTTGAAAACCTGATATCTTTTAATCCTATGTCGTTGACAAATCTTTCCATAACTTCAACAGCCTTTTCCGCCTTCATACGCATGGACAGTTCAGAAGCCTTTTCTCCCATTGCATTAAGCAAATCCGCGAATTTTTTGGGGGCTGCGATAAAGGTACACTTCATGACTTCTAGAAAACAACCGGCAAGTGTTTCACCGTGAGGCGCGTTGTAACGGCCACCTATTGCTTGACCAATGGCATGTGGGAGAGCTGTACCAGCATGAGAAATGGCAATACCAGCAAGTGTGGCACTATATGCAACTTTAATTCTGGCATCAACATTTTCCCCATCGGCAACAGCAACTGGTAAGTTTTCGACTAGCAGCTTGATAGCTTCAATAGCCATCAAATTAGAATAGGGATTCGACTTTTTGCTTATGAAGGCTTCAACCGCGTGTGCAAACGCATCAAATCCAGTAGTAGCAGTTAAATGAGGAGGCATCGTAACGGTTAAACTGGGATCAACCACGGCAACTTTCGGAAAGATCCGAGGATGGATTATGGTGCTTTTTTCTTTCAAATTCGTATTAGTTATAACAGCATAAAGCGTTACCTCAGAACCTGTTCCTGCAGTAGTTGGAATGGCAATTATAGGAAGTGTCGACTTTGTTGGTACACGAACTTCGTGATCACTTCGATACACATAATCCCATGAACTTCCTCCGCTTCCTGCTACCACCGCTATGCCTTTTGCAGTGTCAAGAGCGCTTCCTCCCCCAACACCTATTATCACTTCACATTTACTATCCTTCGCAATTGCCGCTCCAGCATCTATTTTTTCTGAAGGGGGGTTAGGTATCACATCGCTGAAAATGAGGCTTTCTATTCCGTTCCTTTGCAAATTTGTACGGATTTCTTCACCAATAGTTGCTTTTAAAAATGGATCTACAACAATTAAGACCTTTTCTCCATATTTTTTGACTTCTTCTCCTACATTTTTTACTTCACCCCATCCAAATATTACTCTTGTAGGGGTTCCAAACTCAAAACTAGTATATTTCATAATCTGCATCCCCTCCTTTACTACTGACTTCTCTTTTGGGTGAAATTATCAATCAATACCACTACAAGCAATAGTAATCCATTTACAAAACTTTGCCAATAAACAGAAACATTCAACAAGATAAGTGCGTTGTTTATGAGATTCACTATTAACACACCCAAAACAGCTCCTAAAATTGTCCCCTCACCACCGGAGAAGCTTGTACCACCAATTACCGCTGCAGCTATAGCACGCAATTCCACGCCAGTGCCAGTAATGGGAGTCGCCACAAGAAATCTTGAAAGTGTTAGAATCCCCGCTAGACTAGCCAGCATTGCTGATAGTATAAACACTCTCATTTTTGTCTTCCCCACATCTATACCTGTTAATCGTGCAGAAGTCACATTACTACCAACAAAGTAAAATTCTCTGAAAGGCTTCACCTTTCTCAAACAAAATTCACCGACGACCGCACAACTTAAGAAAATGAGAGCAAATATTGGAATACCTAAGATATCTCCCCCACCGAAGCTTTCGAACAGTTTTGGAACCCCTCCAATGGCTAAAGGAGAACCTTGAGTCAATATATAAGCAATGCCACGAGTCATCCCCATCATGGCGAGAGTTATTATGAACGAATTTATTTTCCGTGTTCCAACCAACCATCCATTCACAAATCCTGATAAAGCACCAAGAACAAAACCAACTACTGCAGACAGCCAAATGTTCACTCCCGAAAGGAACAGAGCTCCTGCAACGACACTTGAAAGAGCCATTATTCCTCCAACAGAAAGATCGATTTCTCCAGCTATCATCACCATTACCATTCCAATTGTTACAAGTCCTTCTGCAGAAAGGCCTATTAAAACTGCTGATATGTTACTAGAAGTTAAGAAATAAGGGGTGAGGAGGCTTAGCACACCACCCAAGCCTATTATTACAATAGTAAGTATTGATTCTCTGAATTTGAATATTCCAATTCTCGTCCTTTTCTTTTGTAGTATCTCAACATTTTGAGACATCTGCATCCTCCCTCACCCCTTTGAATTTTTCACAGTACACTTGAATTACTTCTTAGGTAAGCCAGTCGGTGTTAATCCTTGTGCATCAAGAACATCAGCAATATTGTCTTTTGTAGCTATGATAACGCCACAGTCCACAAATTTTGGAATGTATGCTTCAGGAACCAAGTTATGTTGTAAAAGGTAAAGAGCCATCATTGACCAGAATCCCATAGCAGACATGCCTTGAACAACTGTTCCATCGATTATTCCTGACTTTACATATGAAATAACAGCAGGATCCACATCGAAAGCCAGCACCTTCACTTTCCCCACGTTCCCTGTTTCTTTAACAGCTTGGGCTCCTCCAACACCAGCCACTCCATCTACACAGAAAATGGCATCAATTTCTGGGTGAGCCTGCAAAGCCGCTGCCATATTCCTTGTAGCTGTTAATTGTTCACCACCATCGTTCACCTTTGCAACAACCTTCAAGCCTGGATAGTGCCTTTCCACTGTTTCTAGGAATCCCTGCACTCTCTCTTCCACATTTCCTTGACCAACCGAATAGAGTAGTGCTACCTCACCTTTTCCGCCCAAAAGTTTGGCTATGAAGTGAGCTGCCGCGGCACCTGCATTCTTGTTACCTACACCGATAAAAGAATAACGTTTGCTATCGGGAGAATCACTATCGAATGTAACAACTGGTATACCCTTCTCAATAGCTTCGTTTATTGGCTTGACAAAAGCATCTGGGTTAATGGCAGTAACTGCGATCCCGGCAGGTTTCTTGGCAGCCACTTGATTGAACACGGTGACTTCCCCGTTGATATCGAATGTTGGATGCCCAGTGTAGACAGCCCTTACACCTAGCAATTCTGCTGCAGCTTCAAAACCAGAGAAACAAGCTTTCCAAAAGTTGATACCCGAGAGGAAGGTTATCATGTAGTATGTTTCACTTGGAGAACCTTGAAATGGACTCTGTGCTCCTACTATGCTGGCAAAGAGAACCAAAACAGTCACTATCACACCTAACTTTTTGAGCATACCAAACACCTCCTAGAAAAGATTTTTGAGAAAAGAACTTCGCAAATAGTTTTATTGTTCACCATTCCGAAGTGTCTAAATTGCTGATAATTCGTTTTGGCCTCCGTGCACAATTATTGCTACAATCTCTTTGACACTGGTTTGGGATTTCTCGATATCTGCTATCTTGCGTCCACGTGAAAGAACGATAAATCTATCCACAACCTGGAATACCTCCTCTATGTTGTGACCAACCAAAATGATCGATATACCATGAATCGTTTTCAAATCTAGTATTAATTGGAAGATCTTTTCTCTTTCTTTTACGGATAATGCAGCGGTTGGTTCATCCATTAAAAGAAGTCTTACATCATGTAACAATGCCCTGGCTATCGCGACTTCTTGTCTTTTACCACCAGATAGATTACGTACGAGAGTATTTAGCGGGATCTCTATTCTCAGGCGATTCAGAAGATCAGCCACTTTAGCCTTCATAGCCTTCCAATCAAGAATTTGAAAACGATTGGCTATCAGCTCACCAGCGAAAATGTTCTCCACTACACTCAAATGAGGAAAGATGGCAAGTTCCTGATAAACAGCATTAATTCCCAGTTTCTTTGCAACCATTGGGGAAGTTATCTTTACACACTTTCCATCCATGTAGAAATCTCCTTCGTCTGGTTGTTCTACACCCATTATTTGCTTTATTAACGTAGATTTTCCTGCCGCATTATCCCCAACAAGACCAACAATTTCTTTTCTTTTAATTCCAAAAGAAATCCTGTAATTCGCTATAACCGGTCCATAAGTCTTCGTGATCTCTCTACCTTCAAAGAAGTAAGATTCATTCAAATCACTCACTCCTTGTTACATTCTAATTATATGTTGTTAATATTTATTACACTTAATCGATTACTTTATAGTGCGAGATTATTATAGCATTATAATAAGTACATGTCAAGCACAAGTTAGGATGTTCAGACGATGTTTATAGCCGTTGCATTGATTCTTGTTTGAAACACGTGTTTGATAACCTTCCCTACAAACACAAGGCAAAAAGTGATATGATTATAATACTTGATGGTATCATTCTGAGTTGAAATAAGAGGGGTGTATAGAATTGAAAAAAGTTGCTTTGAAAACCATTGCCAAGGAATTGGGAGTATCTATTGCAACTGTTTCAAGAGCTCTGTCCGGTAAACCTGGGGTGAGTGATCGTTTACGTGAACAAATTGTAAATACAGCAAAGCGCTTGGGTTACCAACCAAATATAGCAGCAACCGCCCTCAGAATTGGGAAAAGTACAACGATAGGAGTACTAATACCTGAACTCAGCGGGAGCTTTTTTGCTGAAATAGTTTCAAGTATGGAAAAGGTATTATCTGACGCAGGATACAGAGTGATTCTGTGCTCTACAGAAGACAATCCTTCCAAAGAAGCAGAGCATTTACAAACTCTTATTAATCTGAATGTAGAGGGTATTCTATCGGCGCCTGTGGGTATGAAATCTAACAAACAATTGTATCGTCGTATAATTGAAGATCTCAAATTACCAGTGGTGTTCTTTGATAGAATAGTAGAGGGAATAGAAGCTGACAACGTTGTAACAGATAGCAAAGAAGGTATGAGACTGCTTATGGATTATTTGATTTCCAAAGGGCACCACAAAATAGGCATAATTCATCCTCTGAAGGAGACTTCGACAGGAGCCGAAAGATTAAAGACATTTTTAGAATACAAAGACAAGATAAAAATCAGACGAGAGTGGATTAAAGATGGAGGTTCTTTTGAAGTAGGAGGCTATGAAAGCTTTATAGAAATTATGAAACTTAAAGAAAAACCCACGGCACTAATTATCGGCAATAACCTCATGACATTAGGAGCTTTAAAAGCCATCAAACGTTTAAAGATAAAAATACCAGACGATATTTCAATAGTTTCCTTTGATGATGCCTCTTGGAATGAAATCTTCGATCCTCCCATAACTTGTGTAAGCCAAGATCCTTATCAAATAGGGTTGATTTCGGCGAGCATTTTACTTGACAAATTAAAAGCTAAAAGAAAAACAACAAGAGAGAAGATGCGCGTAGTCCTGAAGGTAAAATTCATTGAGCGTCGTTCAGTCAAAAAAATTTGAGATGCCCCCGAAAACTGGACAGGTGATAAAAGAGGCATAGTAGGTGAACGGGAAAGGAAATGCTCACCAAAATTCAAGGCAGAGGTAACCCTGGAAACTATCAAAGGTGACAAAACCATATTACCGTCCACAACAAGTGGGAGCGTGAAAAGAAAAACTTCTTGAGAATCTTCTTCTTGACACCGGATGAAGTTCACCATGATGGTATTTTGAAATGGTGCCATGAAGGCTATGAATAAAAACTAGTAGTTTTCCTGCCCAAAATATGGGGAGCATTTCAGATGGAAATATGGTACAATGATTTCGAGGTGGGAATACATGGAAAAACGCACGAAATATAAATTCACCGTTGTGATTGAGAAAGACGAGAATGGTTATTTTGCATACTGCCCTGAACTTCAGGGATGCTATACCCAAGGAGATACCTATGAAGAAGCACTCGAAAACATAAAGGATGCTATAGCTTTGCACATCGAGGATAGATTGACGAATGGTGAAGAAATCCCGACAACGGAGAGTGTATCTTTGACAATAGTTGAGGTGTGACATGTCCAAGTTACCACGGTTAACAGCGAAAGAAATAATCCGTATTCTTGAAAGTCAGGGTTTCATCCTTACGCGTTCAAGTGGTAGTCACAGGATTTACAAGAATTCAGAAGGCAAGCGTGTAACGGTTCCATTCCATTCTGGAAAAGTTCTACATCCTAAGCTGTTGAAAAGCATCATACGAGACATGGGATTAACCGAAGAGGAATTCCTGAAATTGCTTAATAAGTAGAAGTTCTCAATTTCTCGTTTCATTCGAAATGACCTCAAGCTTCTTTCACCCTCTCGATTTTGATCGTGTATCCCATGGTTTTTAATAGTCTTTCCACAAAATCAATGCGCGACGTAACTTTCCTTGTTTCAAACTTGGATATTGTTTGTTGCGATACTCCCATCCGTTTCGCAAGTTGGCAGTGTACAATAATTGCTGTAAAAACAAATAAGCCCTGCTCCTTTTTCAAGGAACAGGACTATGAGCTAAAAAACATTTCAGAAAGGGGGCATAGATATTGCAAATCACTATTCCAGAAGAAATTATACACCATTTCCTCGAGGACAACAAAGAAGGTATGAGACAGCTCATAACATACTTCCTAAATGCTGTCGTGGAAGAAGAAGCAAGGATTCAATCTGGTGCTATGCCATATGAAAGAACAAACAGCAGGAAAGCTCACAGAAATGGTTATAAAAAAGACAACTGAGGAGCTGGTAAATGTGTTATGTACATTTTATAAGGGATGTTCTGAGAAAGGTGCCGAAGAAGAGGACATATTTTATGCGCTGTGTCAATGATCCGATCCACCTTCATAAATTTGCAGATTTGATATAATTTGCACGGTGATAAAGTGATTAAAATCTTTGAAAAGGCGGCCTCATTTTTCATCGTGAAGTTAAAGCTGAAGTTTACTGCAAAAGTCTCTTTCGGCTTTCTACGTGATGTTCCGAACGAGAAAAGGAGTGAAGGAGCATGAAGGAGTACACGGTCATAATAGAACGCGACGAAGCCCGATGGCTTGTGGGATCAGTCGGGTAACTTCCAGGGTGTTTTACTCAGGACCGAGCACTAGATGAACTGATGAAAAGGATCAAGGA
>QNAP01000053.1 GCA_003641795.1 Thermotogae bacterium
GATCCACACCGATCAGTTGGGGGAGTACGTATCCACTCGCCACAAGTTCAACTTCGAGTGGATCGAGGCTCACGATCTTCCAGACCTCACCTTTCTTTGTTGCAACGTAAATCCATCCCGTGAGTTTGTCTACGACCATGTCACGACATTGAGAAATACCAGACTTTTTGAGGTTCCAAGCTTTAAAGATGTTTCCATCGCTTGCTATCAATCTGTCGTTAGAACCGTCAAGAATCAGTAACTGTTCGTCCAAGATGTCTGCAGAAACCGGCGTGTAGAAATACTCCACCCCACTTCGAAAGCCTTCCACAACTGAGGACTCCTCGATATCAGCGACTTTTGGGTGAACCAGCCTTCGCTGAAGTACCGTGTCTATCATCTCGCTCAAGTAGGCAACTTCTGGTCGATAAGCAAAGAGAGAAACGTTGTTTAACTCTTCGCGCGCCTTTTGTACATTGCCCTCTTCGAGGTCTAACTTGGCTAGAAAGTACCAAAACTCCGGAATGTCCTCTAGATAGACCTCTCCCGCCATGGCTTTGGTGAGTGCTTCGCGCGCCACCGTGAATTCTCCTTTTCCCCAATGTATCAGAGCCTCAGCAAAATGCTGACGCGCCACATCCCCAGGATCTATCGGAAAGATCGCAATCGCTAAGAGCAAAAAAAGTGGCACAAGAATGCGTCTCACCTTCTGACTCCTCTTTTCACCATCGCCACTAAGTCTGTTCTTCGCTCTGTGCCTCTAAGCAACCGCGAGATGTTGCTTCTGTGCTGGAAGATGGAAAGAAGAAGCATTACGACACCCCAACTACCCACTTGGGGTCCCCCTACGACAAATCCTATGACAGCCGCCACGGAGAGCCCTATGAGTGAGGAAATAGAGACGATCTTTGTGGTGAGGGCGAAGAGTAACCAACTGCCGAGAAATCCCCATCCTCCCAGAGGACAGATAGCAAAGTACGCGCCCACGGTGCTCCCCACGCCTTTTCCGCCTTTGAAACCAAGCCACACAGGATAATCGTGCCCCACTACGGCTGCTGTTGCAGCTATCAAAGACGGTACCATTCCTCCGTAGTGGAGGGCTATCATGCTGGGGATGAACCCTTTAGCGCCGTCGAGGAACATGGCAATTACACCCCAAGGAAACCCAGCGGCACGCAGTGCGTTGGTACCACCCACATTACCGCTCCCAACTTCTCTCACGTCCACTCCACGAAGCAAAGGGATGATGTAACTGAAGGGTATCGAACCAAAGAAGTAGCCGATCACTCCCCACAAAAGCATCTGTATCATATGGACGCCCCCGCTGAAACTTCGGATAAGAATTCCCTTTTGAACTCCAAAAAACTGTCGTTTTTGATAGTTCTTCCGATCTTTCTCACAAACTGATTCATGAAATGCAAATTGTGGATGGAAAGAAGCGTCATACCAAGTGCTTCCTTTTTATGAAATAGATGGTGGAGATAACCTCGCGAGAAATTCCTGCAAGTGTAGCAATCGCAATCTTCGTCAATAGGATGCGTATCTGATCGATGAACCGCCGATTTGATGTTCAACTTTCCCTTCCACGTCATGGCGGTACCGTGCCGCCCCACTCTTGTGGGATAAACACAGTCAAACATATCTATACCTCGTTCCACCGCTTCAAGGATCAACTCCGGTGTTCCAAGCCCCATGAAATATCTGGGTCTATCCTCTGGCAGGATGGGTAACACCACATCCAGCATCGCCACGGTCTCTTCAAAAGTCTCACCAACACTCAATCCTCCAACGGCGTAACCATCGAATCCAATTGCCACAGTTTCTTTCGCGCTGTATTCGCGCAGTTTCTTCGAAACTCCTCCTTGGACTATTCCAAAGAGCGCTTGGTCTTCTCTGCTATGTGTTTCTTTGCATTTGAGGGCCCATTGGAGTGTCCTGTCTACAGATCGCAGGATTTCATCAGGATCTGCATAAGGATCGACACACACATCGAGAACCATTGCAATGTCAGAGCCCAGTATCTGTTGAAATTCTGTCGAAAGCTCGGGACTTAAGAAGATGGTACTCCCATCGATAGGGGATTTAAAGAAGACACCTTCATCGGTTATCTTTCGCTGTGCGAGACTGAATACTTGAAATCCTCCACTATCGGTGAGTATGGCGCCCGTCCATGACATGAAGCTGTGCAAACCGCCAAATTTCTCTATCACATCCCTTCCAGGCTTGAGGAGTAGGTGAAAAGTGTTGGAAAGGATCATACCGTATCCTATCTCATTCAAAAAGATATGCGGAACAAAACGTACGGCAGCATTTGTAGCTACCGGCATGAAGACGGGCGTTTCAATGTCTCCGTGCGGAGTGTGTAAAATCCCCGTTCTTGCCTTTCCACTTTTGTGTGTTACTTCGAATTTCAAGCCTACGGTCTCTCCTCAACCAACTTCAGAATGCGGCTATACGATCCTTCAATCTGGGATCTTAGCTCCTTGGTCTCCTCGTTCATCGTTTTCACAAATTTCTCGTCCTTTATGGATTTGAGATTGATGTTAACATTTTCCAGTGCGATCTTGAAGGCCGCCATGGCGAGATGAGCCGAGCTTGCCACATCACTGATGGCGTTCTTGTTGCCCCACTCCGCTAAAGGTTCCAACTCCGAGAGAATACTACGCGCACACCGCGCAACTTCAAATGGGACCTCAGCTGCTCTTTTCAGTGCCTTTTGTATAGCCGCTTTTCTTTCTTCACCTTTTGGAAGTTTGAAGGCTGCCATCACCGCATCGAAAGCTGCAACGTCTTCATCAGCGAGTTCTTGAAGTTTCTGAATCCTCTCTTCCATTTCCTCTACGATCTTTTCCATTTCTGGTTCATACTCTTCATATCCGCTCTTGCCCAACGTCAACCCGGCCACCATCTTCGCGAGGGCAGCCGCAAACGATGCGACAACAGCTCCAACAGCTCCGCCGCCTGGGGTGGGGGTTGGAGCACCCAGCTCTTTGCAGAAATCCCCTATTGGTAATTTACCGATATCCATCTTATGACCTCCCCACGATTGTAACGCCGGAACTGGTACCCAATCTACTGGCACCCGCGCGTATCATGGCGACGGCATCCTCTCGCGTTCTTATCCCTCCCGAGGCCTTAACTCCCATATCTTCACCCACAACGAACTTCATCAGATGGACGTCCTCCACTTTCGCGCCAGAAGGGGCGAATCCCGTAGACGTCTTCACAAAAGCCGCTCCAGCAAGCTTTGAAATCACACACGCCGCGATTTTTTCGTCCCTGGTCAAGTACGCCGTCTCGATAATCACCTTCACGGGGACATCCACCGCTTCCACAACAGCTTTTATGTCGTCATAGACTTCTTCCCATTCCTGAGACTTAAGGAAACTTACGTTGATCACCATGTCAATTTCCTGCGCACCGTTCTTCACGGCAAAGGCAGCCTCGGCGGCCTTCGCTTCACTGCTCGTTGCTCCCAGTGGGAATCCCACAACAGTGACGAGTTTTACCTTGGTTTCCTTGAGCGTCTCTGCCGCTATTGGCACATAACACGGATTAACACAAACCCCAAGAAACTTGTGTTCCAAGGCTTCTCCCAAAAGTTTCTTGATATCTGCCGTGGTGGCGGTGGGTTTGAGGTTGGTGTGTTCTATGTAGCTTGAGAGATCGCCCACCTCAATTCGTGGAAGCTCAAAGCTGTACTCCCTTTCGACCCGCGCAACAGCCTCTTCAATCGCCCTTTCGATCATCCTCTCTCCTCCAGCGCAAGTATAGCATGGCAGACAGTAGCTCCAATATTCAATACCATTCAGAAGTCGTCCATGGACCTTCGCCACGTAGATTTCTTTGCCAGTGGATCACAAGCAGATCACGAAGAAAAGATCACTCTGAGTGCTTCTTTCACGATCTTTTCTACTTCTATATCCTTCCCCAGCTTTTCAACAGCCGCTTTAACAGCGACAGCCGCTTCTGATTTGCTATAACCCAAAGCCATCAGTGCCTCCACCGCTTGAGATAGATGAGCATCCTTGGTATCAATCACATTTTCGGTCATGGAAACAATCTCATCTCCAAGCCTTTTGAGCTCGAAGAGGAGCCTTTCGGCCATCTTTTTCCCCACGCCAGGGACTTGTTGGAGAATCGTGAGGTCATCGTTCTTTATGGCTGATTTGAGATCTTCTTCTTTTAGATGTGACAACAATCGCAATGCCGTCTTTGGCCCAATCTTCGAAATCTTTATCAAAACGTTGAAAATCTTCTGACGCTGAGGGTCGAGAAAACCGTAAAGCTCGATGCCCTTTTCACTAAAGACGGAACTCACCAGAAGTTTCGTTCTCACTCCAGGACGCAGCTCGGACTCTGTCCAACTATCCACGAAAACCCCAAATCCTATCCCGGAAACATTGATGACAACGCTGCCCGAATCAACAGACTCCACCAAACCTTCAAGTGACACGATCATACTCGAGACCCCTTTCACCGCTCAAGACATAGTTTCTCACATGTCCGACAAGATATAAGGAACCACAAACGAGTATGGTCTCACCAGGTTGGGTTTGAGAGACCACGTATTCCAGACCTTCTACAGGGTCCTCGCGATACTCCACTGCCGAAAAACGCGCCTTGATGAAGTCGTACATCTCTCGACTCTTAGTTGACCGATAGGTCATTGGCTTCGTCACAACAAATAGCCGGACACGATCTTTGATTCTCTCGAACATAGCTGGATAGTCCTTATCGTCTACAACACCGAAGAGGCAGGGTAAATCAACGTTCGGCAGGTAAATATCAAGAGTGGTACGAAAAGCTTCCATGCCCGCTACGTTGTGCGCTCCATCGAATATGACCTTCCTTTCCTTGTAATTCAAAGCTTCAAAACGCCCTGGCCATGAAGCAAGGGCAAGTCCTTTCCTCACTTCCTCTTCTTGGAACGTTTGTCCAACGTTTTTCAGGAAAACCTCCGTTGCAGCCAACGCTATGGTGGCATTTTTGAACTGATGAACGCCGTTCATTTTGATTACCACATCACGCAACTTATGGTCCATTCCCACGTAGTTGAAACGATTGTTGTTCAGCTCCATAGAGGCGCTGGAAAAGCTAAAATCACTTTCCAGCACATGGAGAGTCGCTCTACGACTTTGAACCACGTTTCTAATGACGCTCAACGGTTCTGGGGTGGTTTCTCCACAAACCACATCCACGTGATTCTTGATCACCCCAGCTTTTTCCCGTGCTATCTCTTCGAGAGTGTTCCCCAAAAGATGCATGTGATCGTATGAAATGTTCGTTATCACCGCTACGTTAGGTCTTACTACATTGGTGGCATCGAGTCTTCCGCCCAATCCCACTTCTATCACCGCTACATTCACGTTCTGTCTTTTGAATATCTCAAAGGCCAGAGCCGTACTGACTTCGAAGAAACTGGGACGAGTCTCCTCGCCTTCTGCCCCCATGGATTCGATCAAGGGTATCATGTCGGTGAGAGCTTCGACGATGGCTTCCTCCGAAACCGGCATACCGTTGATCAAAAAACGTTCCCTGAAGGACCACAAGTGAGGTGAAATGTATGTTCCAACTTTAAAGCCGGAGTTTGAAAGGATCGAGGTTAGGAAAGCACAGACAGATCCTTTACCATTGGTGCCGGCTACGTGGATTACATGATACTCGTGTTGCGGGTTGCCAAGGAAATTCGACAAACGCTGGATGCGATCAAGACCCAGACGAATCTTCTTGAAACCGAGCCTGTTGTAAAGATAGTCGAGCGCTACCTTGTAGTCCAAGAATATCCCTCACCGATTAGTGGATTTCGCAGTTCTGGATTATACCATCTGAAGGCAAATTTTTGAACATTCGTGACCGCAGCTATCCAGGAAGAGAGCAATCACTAAACTTTACATTGTCGACCTCGGTCGGCGAGGTATAATGAAGAAACGGTCCATACTTCCTGAATAAACTTCAGAAAGGAGGAAGAAAATGAGGAAGTCTCTTTGGGCGGCAGTTGTGCTACTATTGACGATTCTACCGGTTTTCGGGTTCAAAGTGATCATGGTAACCGACGCCGGTGGACTGGGTGACAAGTCATTCAACGATGGCACTTGGCGCGGCATCCAAATGGTAGCAGAAGAACTCGGAATTGAGACAAAGGTGATTCAAAGCTACGAACAGGCTGATTACATCCCCAACCTCACCAAAGCAGCACAGGAAGCAGACGTAGTTCTGGCAGTAGGTTTTTTGATGACTGATGCTTTAGCTAAAGTAGCTCCTCAGTTTCCCAACACCTACTTCGTTGGAATCGACTTCGCTCTGGAGAATTATCCTCCCAACCTGATCACTTTCGTCTTTAAGGAACAAGAGATCGGCTTCGTGGCAGGGTACATTGCCGCTGCTATGACTAAGAGCAATATGGTTGGTTTCACAGCTGGAATGCCAATACCACCAGTGGAAAGATACCGTGTGGGTTTTGAGACCGGCGTGAAGCTCTACGCGGACCTCCACGGGAAGAACATCACCGTGTTGAAAGGATACACACAAGCATTTGGCGACCCCAAAAAGTTCAAAGACCTAGCCGTTAGTCAGTTCGCTCAAGGAGCGGATGTGATCCTTGCGGGTGGACCCGGAGTCATAGAAACAGCCATGGAGCATTTCACGGCCTTGGCTGGAACTTCCGATCTCGTGGGTCTCATTGATTACTATTATGAAACCGGTAAGGGGTTCTTCGCTATCGGTGTGGACATGGACCAGGACTATATGGCACCGGGAGCTGTCCTATGCAGCGTTTTGAAAGGTGTGGATATCGCAGCTTACTATGGTGTGAAGTGGGCTTTCGAGGGTACCTTCAATGCAGGGCTCAAGGTGTTGGGTATGAAAGAAGTCGGTAGCATTCTCAGTCCCATGAAGTACACTAAAGGGCTCGTGCCGACTAAGGTCCTCGCCGAATTGGAGTTCCTCTCGAGTTTGGTTAAGAAGAGGGAACTGGTGATCCCCGATACCCAAGAAACTTTTGACGCTTTCGTCACACCACCCATCGAGTTCCCATTTTGAAGTTGATGGGGAAGTGTGAGCTTCCCCTTTGCAGATCTTCCGTTTCATGTTCTTCACCACTTTAGAATTTCAAAAATTACAATGGAGGTGTTGATTTGTGGCTAAGGATACTCAGGATTTCGATTTGGTGATTCGTCATGCGAGACTGAGAGATGGAAGATTGTTGGACATAGGAATAAAAGATGGAAAGATAGCTGCCATGAAGGAGGGGATCTCAGGCAAAACTGGTGAGGAGATCGATGCCACCGGGAATCTGGTTACGGAATCCTTTGTAAACCCTCATCTGCATCTGTGCAAGGTTTACACATTGCGTATGATGGACGAACTCGCATTGCAAGACTACCATGGGGAGAAAATGGGAAGGGCTATGAGTGCTATAGAGCTCGCCGCCAGAATAAAAGAAAGATACGATGAGTCATGGATCCTTCCAAACGTGCGGAAGGCGCTGGAATTAGCCGTAAAGTATGGCAATACTCACATTCGCGCTTTCGCTGATGTGGATACCAAAGCCAAATTGGAAGGAGTTAAAGCTCTTCTCAAGGCTAAGGAAGAGTTCAAAGGCATTGTGGAGCTTCAGGTAGTTGCCTTCGCTCAGGACGGGATTGTGAGAGAACCGGGCGCTGAGAAGCTGCTGAAGAAAGCGATGGAGCTGGGCGCAGACGTGGTCGGAGGCATTCCCTGGATCGAATATACTGTGGAAGACATGCAACGACACGTGAAGACCATCTTCGACATAGCCCAAACATTCGATAAAGATGTTTCCATGTTGGTAGACGACGCGGGAGACCCTACTTTGAAGACACTAGAGATGATGGCGGTGGAAGCTATAAAGAGAGGATGGCAAGGAAGGGTACTTGCTCACCACGCCAGAGCTATGGCACTCTATCCAGACCCTTACTTCCTAAAGTTGGCTGCTCTTTTAAAGAAAGCGCGACTCCCTGTCGTAAGCGATCCTCATACTGGGCCATTGCACGCCCGTGTGAAAGATTTGATTCGAGAAGGGGTGCTGGTTTGTCTTGGACAGGACGACATAACCGATGCGTACTATCCCTACGGGAGAAACAACATGCTTGAGGTGGCCTTTCTGGCCTCTCACGTTCTCTGGATGACCTCAAAGCGGGAAATGGAAAAACTCTACGATATGGTCACTACCGATGCGGCACGAGCCATGGGATTGAAAACGCACCTTTTGAAAGAGGAAAATCCTGCCAATCTTGTGATAGTGAAAGGAGAAGATGTTCTCGAAGCACTAAGGTTTCATGAAGAACCCCTCGCTGTGATCAGTCATGGGAAACTCGTGAAAGAGAAACCTATGGTAAGACATCTGTCTTAAAAGGAGTAAAGCACCGATGATCGTGAGTGTCTTTCTTCCATTGGCTATTGGATTTGCAATCGGGATGGCGATCAGACGGAAGCCGAAAGCTTATTTGTTTTGGGTTTCTCTTTTGCTCCTCCTCTTTTTTGTGGGATATCAAACAGGGTCAACCGTCTCCAGTTTGAGTATCCTTTACGGAGTTTTGCGAAGTGCGCTCGTTGTGGCTTTCTTTGCCATATTGGGGAGTGTCGTTGTCACCATCCTCGTTTGGAGGAGGATTTCCAGATGATATTTTTGATTTTGGGAAGTACTGGCTTCGGAATCCTGCTTGGCTTGTTGAAAGTAGGGAATACAACGGCCGTTTCCCAGGGTCTTGTGTGGTCTTTGGCTCTCTTGATCTTCGTGGTAGGTTGGGAAATGGGAAGCGAACTGAATGTGGTTAAACGCTTACTAAAAAAAGGTCCGAAGTTGTTGTTGGTTCCCCTGGTGGGAACTCTTGGCTCCGTTACGTTCGGTGCCCTTTCGGGTTTTTTCTTGAATCTCACCCCACTGCAAAGCGCTGTAGTAGCTTCAGGTATGGGATGGTACAGTTTCACTGGATCGTTTCTCTCCACTCAAGGATGGCCTCAATTGGGAGCTGTGGCATTCGCAGCCAACGTGTTCAGAGAGCTCTTGACGATACTTTTAGCTCCCTTACTCGCCCGCTTAGACCCCATAGCACCTGTGGCATCAGGTGGAGCTACAAGCATGGACAGCACCTTGGGAGTCGTGCGGGTATTCAGTGGAAAAGATATGGGACCCGTATCGTTTCTGAACGGATTCGTTATAACACTTTTGGTTCCACCAGTCTCATCTTTGTTGACACGATTTCTGTAAAGGAGGGGTTATGTTTTGCCCCGAGTGCCCTCATGAGTATGTTCGAAAATTCCTGGAGGCATAACGTAAAAAACCTGCGTGATAAGATGTTCATCCCTCTAACAAGAAACACAAAAAATCATCGCTTGCACCCGGTTGTACGCTATTACCTGTGCCCCAACACTCTTTTTCGCCATTTCCAGGCTCTCTGTCCTTTCCCATTGCCCGTACGCGTTCTTCATCTTTCCTATCACTTGCTCCACTACGTATCTGTCTTTGTATTTTTCTTTATTCTCTTCGTAC
>QNAP01000054.1 GCA_003641795.1 Thermotogae bacterium
ATCACTGTAAGAGCGACTGTAACGAGCTCGCATCCGATGGACACCTTTGTCACCATAACGGTTGACGAAGAGACCAAGACGGCCACGAGAAAGGTAACGGGGGCAACGAGTGTTTACGAAGCCGCGTTTACTCTTGCTTTGGTAGATGAAGACAAGCCTATCGAGATTTCTGCGCAAGCCTACGATGCAGTGAACGATCAGTACTCCGAGCCTGCGTACGATTACATCACGATCGATGCCAACGATCCCCCTTTTGGAGTGTTGGTAGTGAGTGAAACTTTGATAGAAGCAGGTCAACCTTTTACTGTACGGATTTATCTTTCAGACCCTGATGGAGATACCCCCTTTGGTACAGTAACTTACAACGGAGTAAATTATGGTCCTCTCTACGATGGTAGTTCAATCGGGCTTACGGCTTCCTTTGAAGCCGCAAGGGTAGAGTTTACCTTTACAGATGCTTATGAACCGGATCCCCAAGTTCGAAGTGTTCATAAAGACATTACAGTTACTATCACAGGTTCTCTCGAGATTGAAACTATTTGGCTTCTAACCACAAGCGGGGATACGTACCCTCCTGATGAATCTGGACCTATTTATTCTTCACCTGCCTTCACTGTTGATGGTTGGGTAATGATAGGTGGTCAAACTAATCTTTACAAAATATCCCCATCTAGTGGTTACTATATTGTTTACGAGAATACCTCGCCTATTTGGTCAAGCCCGAGTATAGATTACCGTACCAACAAACTGTATGTTGGGACCAACGATGGAAAGTTAGTCATCTACGATGCCGACACCGATGTTTATGAATTCAAGGTCGTTTCTGGCTACGCCATTTGGACTGCTCCTTTGATAATCGGCAGTAACGTGTTTGTGCTCGATGCAGGTGGTTTTTTGCATTGCCTGGATCTCGATGGCAACGAGCTTTGGACGACCCTCGTGACTTGGAACGAAGTTTGGTCAAGTCCCATTATTGGTGACTCGCACATTTACGTAGCGGAAACTGGTGGTGATATTCACGCGGTAAGCTTGTATGATGGTGACACTATTTGGCAATATTCCACCGGAGACAAATTCACAGGAGGGTTTGCCAAAGATAGTGAGGGGAACATTTATATAGCTGGTGAATATCTCTGGTCGTTCACTTCAAGCGGTTCCCTCAGGTTTTCAGCGTATCTTGGTAGCAGGACTTATGCTAACCCTGTTGTTTCCAGGACGGGTCGAGTATTCGTGGGTACCATAGGTGGAGATCTGTATGCATTCAATCTGAATGGAAACATAATATGGCAAAAACATCTGGGCGGATCCATTCTTTGTTCAGGCGTTATAGGCAATAATGGAGTACTTTACATCGTCTCAGGTACTACCCTTTTCGCGCTGAATCCTTCTGACGGATCAATACTCGACTATTTGGAGCTCGACAATTTTGTAGAGTCTAACCCCGTTTTCCATGGACGACGATTGTACATAGCCGATGAGTCAGGGCGACTTTATATAGTAAAGGCCTTGAGTGACACCATTTCTGATCCCAGTACCAGTTGGCCGATGTTCCAAAGAGATTGGTATCACAGCGGTTGGTGAAAGGGGGAATGAGCAATGAAAAAATGGCTCCTCATTTTCATAATTGCCGTGTTACTACTTTCTGGATGCGCTCTCAAGAAGTCTTCGCTTACTGAAGAAAAAGATTTCACGTTCGCACTTGGTTATAGACCTCTACCAGAGGAATTTCTGAAATGGTGGTTTGAAAACCGTGTATCGAAATCTCCTAGCCAACTTCCCATTTTCCATGATGAGATATCTGAAACGCAGGTGCTTATTACTTCTCCCGTGCTGGATCCTGCGTCTCTACCGTGGAAGTACGATATGAGAGGTTTAGGATTAGTTACACCACCTAAAAATCAAGGATCAAACGGCACTTGTTGGGCTTTTGCTACTATTGGCGCCTTAGAAAGCGCTATGCTTACACAGTTAGGTCCTATTGAAATAGCGGATAGATGGCCTTTTGTGAATCCTTACTCCCCTGATCTCTCTGAACAATTTCTGGCATACTACAATGTTGATTTCGAGGTATCTCCCAACCCTTGGGGTGATGGCTGGAGTTTAACATGGCAGGAAACCAATAAGGATATGGGAGGTAGCGCCTTCTTTTCTACGTACACACTCATTAGGAGAGGAGTTCCACTTGAAGAAGATATACCCTATATTGGTGACGACTACGAATGGATCGCATGGAATGCGTATAGTGATGAATGGAAGTACCATCTTGTCAGATCTAATTCTACTATCGTGATTCCGAGTTATTACCTATTCTATGATAGGGAAAATTACTTAAATACAATTAAAAGTGTACTAAAATCTTATGGAGCATTGTTTGTTTCTTTCACGGTCTACGAAGATTTTTATGACTACTGGCATTATTGGCCCTGGTATGGAGAAGTGTTTCAACATAGCTATGGGGATTTTTCAGGTGGTCATGCGGTGTTGTTAGTGGGTTGGGACGATTACTATTACGACGAATACTCTGGGTACTATGGGCCTGTTTGGATATTGAAAAATTCGTGGGGTACAGAAAACGCAGATGGTGGATGTTTTTATCTTCCTATGATCACCGATGACGAGTTTTATGGTATATGCCCAGGTTGGAAAATAGAATCAAGTTATATGTATGTTCCTATTTTATGAGAAACCCGAAACATCAAGGAAAGTGTAAAGAAAGTACAACAGCAACAAAAGGCTCTGCACCCCGATGAAGTGAGCCAAAAAGGGGGGCAGAGCCTTTTTGGAATACTCACTTTGAACTTTTGCCGATTTCTCAACTACCGCACCAGTAAAACGATCACGTCGTTCACGTTGGTGCCGGTGGGACCGGTTATCACGAGCGCATCGGCGGCTTTCAGAGCGTGGTAGGAGTCGTTTTGTTGCAGGTATTCTACAGGGTCCTTTCCTGCGAGTGCGATCTTTTCGGCTGTGGTACCGTCCACCAAACCTCCAGCCGCATCTGTGGGACCATCGGTGCCGTCAGTGCCAATCGATGCCAGTACAATTCCTTTCATTCCCCTCATCTCTACAGCCGATGAAAGGGCAAGTTCTTGATTCCTTCCTCCTTTTCCCTTTCCTCTAACCTTCACCACGGTTTCCCCTCCACAGATGATAGCCGCGGGTTTTTTCAAAGGCCTTTCGTTTTGAAATATCTCCCGTGCCACCGCTCCCAAGAACCTTCCTGCCTCTTTTGCCTCGCATGTAAGACTGGTGGTGAGTATCGTTGTGTTGTATCCAAGCTCGATGGCTTTCTTCGCAGCGGCTTCGCACGCCATCTCCACGCTACCTACTACCGTGGTTTCCACGTTTTCGAGTGCTTTGGGCGTTTCTTGTAAAATCGCTTGTCGAATGTTTTCGCCTATTTCTATGCCGTACTTTCTGAGCACGTGCATGGCATCCTGAGAAGTGCTGGAATCGGGCAACGTAGGACCTGAAGCTACCATATCCAACTTGTTTCCTATAACATCCGATAGGATGAAGTTGTACACCCCTGCAGGATGGCATATCTGGGCGAATCTTCCTCCTTTGACTGCGGAGAGGTGTTTTCTCACAGTGTTGAACTCCACGATATCGGCACCCGATTTTAGAAGTTGATCGGAGATATGTATGATATCCGAGAGAGAAACGCCCGAAAGCGGTAACTCGAACAAAGCTGAACCGCCCCCGGAGATGAGAAAGAGCACCGTATCGTTTTTTCCAAGGTTTTCGACGAGCTCCACAGCGCGTTTTGTGGCTTTGATGTTGTTTTCGTCCGGAAGTGGATGCCCAGCTTCGTATATCTCAAAGTTTGGTATGTTTCCTCTGCCGTGGTGGTATTTGGTGATCACGATGCCTTGGCGAATGGCATTGCCGAGTATTTCATGAGCGACTTTCGCCATCTTCCAGGCGGCTTTTCCCACAGCTACGCAAACTGTTCTCCCCTCAGTTTTGAAGTCTTTTAACGCGCTTTTGAGAGTCTTGTCCACCTGAGCAGATCTGATTGCCGCGTTCACGATCTCCATGGCGTCGATTTTGAGATCTTGCATGACCCTGCCTCCTATCTGGAATTGGCGGTGGGATTCTAACATGAATTATGTGCCACGGTGAGTATATCAGATGTTTTATAATCGTTGAGCGAGGTGATGATGAATTGAAGTTTTTGGTGGTTTCGGATACTCATGTGCCAACACGGAACAGAGATCTTCCCAAACGTGTGATCGAGCTGATGGACGAGTGTGACGGGATCATCGCCCTTGGAGACTACGTTTCCATGAATGTGGTGGCGCTTTTCAACAGCCATAGAATTTTTTACGGCGTTCATGGTAATATGGACGAACCCGATGTGAAGGCGTATCTTCCACAGATCAAGAGAGTGCGTCTTGAAGGTGTAGATGTCGGACTCTGTCACGGGTGGGGCCCGCCATGGGGTATAAAAGAAAGGATATTGAACCTTTTTCAAGAAAAGCCACAGGTGGTCATTTTTGGCCATACCCATACTCCTTGTGACGAGGTTTTCGGAGGTGTAAGGTTTCTCAATCCCGGTCCTGCCGAGCCGGGAGGCACGTTGGGAGTACTTATGGTGAAGGAGGGCAGGTTGACGTTCGAGATAGAGGAGCTTCCTCGATGATAGATCGTATAGTTGGAAAGATCAAAAAAGTCGCTTCTTTCGGACAGGTTGTAATTGCTTTCTCGGGTGGCGAAGACAGTGCTCTCGTTTCCCGCTTGGCGTCTTTGGCTCTCGGCACGGAGAACGTGGAGTTGGTCCACGTTTGTTTTGGACCATACGGTTATTCTAAGGGTTTGGAGAACGCCATAGCGGTGGCGTCTGAGCTCGGGTTGGCTTTGAAAATCGTGCCGGGAAGAACCGTGCAGGAGCGGATTCTTAGAAATGGGCCCGCGTGTAACATGTGCACACGCGTGGCAAAACTCGGTGTGGTGAAAGCCTATGCTGGGGGGCGTTTGGTGCTATCTGGAGCTAACAAGTCGGATACGTGGGGACAGATGGGGCTGGAACTTCACAACGGTGTGTACTCACCCCTTTTTGAGCTGGAAAAGGATGAGATAAGGGAGATGCTGGAGAGCCTGCAGCTTGAGGTTCCCAGAATCGGTGAATCCAGCTACAGAGAGGGATGTAAACTGAAGCATCTTTTAAAACCCCTTGTGAATCCCAATTATCACGGCCATGCTGCGGCGGTTGCCAACGAAGTGCTTTTGGATACGCTCGACGAAGTTGGGTGGCGGGTAAGAATCGCCAACGTGAAGATCGTGGGACCGCTTTCGAAGAATGTGGGTTTGGTGAACGTCGATCCGATCCCGCCCAAAGCCGTTAAAAAGCTCGTTTTGGAGCGCCTGAGTTGTGTTAGAACACTGGACGAAGTGTTATGGGTGGAGGGGAAGATAAAGCTGAAAGTTATGGCCAATCCGGGGCTTTTCAGCGACACGAATGCGCGCTATTGGGTGGAAGAAGGGCGGATCGGGAGAGACTTTGCAGAAGAGGTGGAGTTGGAGTGGCATCGTTCTTCCAACAAGCGGTTGAGGACTTTTCATGTCGTGGAGGCGATTGAAGCTGGACGAATTGCGGTCTGAAGTTGCACAACGATCTTCGTGGATAACGTTGATAGGAAACACCATGTTGGCGGGGCTGAAGATCTTTGGTGGTCTTTTCACGGGAAGTGCTGCGCTCCTTGCTGATGGTGTCGACACCGGTACGGATATTTTCACTTCAGCAGTCACGCTGCTGGCCACCAGAATATCCAGCAGACCACCGGACACGAGTCACCCCTACGGCCACGGAAGGGCGGAAACCATATCTGCTGTAGTAGTGGCACTTATCATGTTGGGTTCTGGCGTCCTGCTGCTTGCCGAGTCGGTGGTACGCATTGTAAGGGGTGAATTCGCACAGGTCATGGGTCTGACCGCCATGACCCTTGCTGGGATATCCATAGCGGGAAAACTCGGGCTCTTCCTCTACTCTTACACGGTGGGAAAACGCATCAAGAGCTCTGTGATCATCGCCAACGCGCTGAACATGAGAAACGATGTGATGATATCTTCGGCGGTGTTTGTAGGATTGTTTGGATATACCATTTTAAACGTGCACTGGTTAGACGCCGCCTTCGCCGTTTTTGTAGCGGTTATGATACTCAAAACAGGTTTTGGGATTATAAAGGAGGCCGGCGAGGAGCTCATGGATGGGGTCAAAGGGAATTATGAGATCTACAGCAAGATCATAGATGCGATTCGAGGAATGGAAGACGTGACAAGGCCGCATAAGATAAGGGCGAGAAAGTCTGGAAACCTTTACTTTGTCGATCTGGATATCGAGGTGGATCCAAAGATGACGGTTGAGAGAGCCCACGAGATTTCTCATGAGGTCGTCAAACGGATCAAAGAGGCAGACCAAGCCATTGCTGATGTGGTGGTTCATGTGGAGCCAGTGGGTAGTGATCGGGACGAAGCGTACGGTGTGGACGAAGAGAACCTCCCGAGGTCTTAGGCTTTTCCTCATCGTAGGGATACTTGCCTGCCAGATCGCGGCATTTCCCTTGAGAGTCGAGTTTCAAATTGAGGATGCACAGCTTTTGGGTGCGGTTTCTACGGTTTTTCGGGACGTGAACAACGAACTGGAGAGGATTTTTAATTTCAGCTTACGGGTGAGGATAACGGTGAGACTTGGTGACCGAGCCAGTTCGAGGCTTGGGTTTGTGCAGATGGGAGAGGATGAGTACGTAGTGGTACTCTCTGCGGCTGAGGCCTTTCACAGGACGCTGAGACACGAGTTGATGCACGTCTATTTAGATGCCTGGGCTCGAAGGGGTGGTATCCACGTGCCGCTTTGGATACACGAAGGCTTCGCCAACTGGTTCGAGTCGGTGGCAGGTTACAGGACCACCGATCTGATCTTTTCCGGGTGGCCTCCCATTGACCCGTTGAAGTTCCAGAACTATCCCAAGGGTGATCGGTTGAATTCGTACTACGTTTACATCACTGATCTCTTCCTCACTTTGGATTCAAGGATCGGGTTCAGAGATCATTTGATAGAGTTGTTGGATTTGGTGGAGCGTGGGAACACGTGGAAAGATGCGTTTTCACAGATGTTGGGAGAAGACTTTGCTGCTTTCTATCGTCACTGGTGGTGGAAGGCTTCGCTGTTGGGTTTTCTCGGTTGGGCGATGCTGTGGATGGTCTGGCTTGCGGGGCCCTTCGTGCTGGGTGTTCTTCTGATCAAAAGGGGACGTCTTAAAAAAGGGTGCGACGTGAGTTCTGAAGAACTGGAGGAGCTTGAGAAAGCTTTTGGAGAAAGGTACTGGGAAAAGGAGGACGAATGAATTTGAGACTTGTAGTACTGGGAGCCACGGGATCCATAGGAAGACAGACCCTTGAGGTGGCGAAGGCTCTTGGAATACGGGTCGTGGGTATATCTGTTCATACAAGGGTGGATGCCGCGTTGAAGATAGCCAGAGAGTTTGGTATTGAAGTGGTGGCGGTGACGGGTCTTGAATGTGTAAAACCCACTGCTTTGGAAAACGTCAAACTCGTGACGGGAGAAAGAACCGTGGAGCAGCTCGTGAAGCTGACCGCACCTGACACTGTAGTGGTTGCAGTACCTGGGATCGCTGGACTGGATGCCGTTCTCCAGGCGTATCCATACGTGAGACGACTCTGTTTGGCCAATAAGGAATCCGTCGTGGTTGGAGGGCGCTATTTGAAGAGGCTTTTAAGGGATGCGGGGGTGGAGGTTCTTCCTGTGGATAGCGAGCACTCCGCAGTCCTTCAGCTTCTGGAAGCGGCAAGACCGGTGAAAGTAATACTTACTGCCTCTGGTGGAGCTTTGAGGGATCTTTCGCTGGAGGAGCTGGAAAATGCCACCGTTTCGCAAGTGCTGGCTCATCCCAATTGGCAAATGGGGGCCAAGGTCACGGTGGATTCGGCTACGATGGTAAATAAAGGGCTCGAACTCTTCGAAGCAATGTGGTTTTTCAATCTTGCACCGCACCAGGTGGATGCAGCTATCTGCCGCGACAGCTTTGTCCACGCGGCGGTAGTCTTCGAAGATGGCGTGGTGAAATTCCACGCGGGATTTCCTGATATGAGAGTGCCCATAGCCTATGCACTCACAAAACCGGATAGACGTTGGAAGGGGAGAGTGCCGGAGCTTGTGGGAAGATCCATAACCTTCGAACCTGTGCCTTTTGATCGCTATCCTGCCTTTGCGTTAGCTAAGGAGATACTGAGGGAGAGGGATACTTTGAAAGTGGGCTACTGCGTTGCTGATGAAGTGGCAGTAGATGCGTTTTTGAAAGGGAAGATTCGCTTTGGGGAGATTTATAGAATGATAGAAAAAGTGGTGGAAAGCGTGGAAGCAGCAGATCTGGACTCTTGGGAGGAAATAGAAGAGGCGTTGGAAGCAACTCAGAGGATTTCGAAGGATGTGATGAGGCGATGGAAGTAGTCGTTTTTTTGCTCGTACTCACAGGTGTCATAACCGTTCATGAGCTGGGACATTTTTTCTTTGCAAAACTCTTCAAGGTACGAGTTCTGGAATTCGCTATCGGGTTTGGTCCCAAGCTCTTCGGGGTTGAGAAAGGCGGGACCCTCTATCGTGTCAACGTATTTCCCGTGGGTGGCTATGTAAAGATGAAGGGTGAGGATGTTTTCGAAGAGGAGAGGGAACCGGATTCTTTCATGTCAAAGCCTGCGTGGCAAAGATTTCTGATCTCCTTTGCAGGTCCCCTCTTTTCCATTCTTGCGGGTTACGTTTTGCTGGCGATAGTGGCCGTTGGCTGGGGGTTCCCTGCGGTGGTTTTGGAACGAGTGGAGCCCGATTTTCCAGCCCACACCGCAGGCTTGATGCCGGGTGACAGAATTGTAAAGGTCAACGGTAAGGTGGTGTTTGAAACCTCTGACTTGAGTGAGATGGTGGAGCGGGGCAGCGTTTTGGCACTTTTGGTAGAACGATCTGGACAGCGTTTGAGGATACTCGTTGAACCTGTTCAAACAGAGACGGGCTTCACCACCATAGTTTTGAAAACATCTGGAAAGCTTCCAGACCTGAGAGGTAAGCTCTTACAGCGTGTAGGTGGGTATGTTTTTTCCAGCGCCACTGTGGAGAGGATCCGCCAGCTCGTGGGCACCAACGTGGTGCTGAAACTGGAAGATCTGGAGCTTTCAGGAGAGCTTGTAACGTTCCATTCCACAGGCCCCAGATACATACTGGGTATTTCTTACGCCACACTGAAACCCATTTTTGCAAGAGATGCGGGTCCCTTCAAAGCAGGTGACAGACTGAATTCTATTGGTGGTATGGAAATCGAAGACAGCGTAGACCTTTCCGACACTGTTGCCCGGCTCCAGCTGGAGCCAGACGAGGTGATGCTCTCTTTTTGGGGAAAGCGAGTGGGTACGATCATGCGAGGGTTTCCGACCGGGGAGCTTGAAGTGGAGGTTCTTCGAAACGGACGTGTGCTGC